>JAUYTH010000129.1 GCA_030695165.1 Bacteroidales bacterium | reverse complement strand
GACCATCCTTTGGAATTGCCCCCTCCGGAATGTGAATATGAATGTCTTTCTCGGAAAATTCTTTACTGGTCATATTCATAAAGTGAGGATTGGCTTTAAGATACTGATATGCAATTGTTGCAGACTCTTTCATAACATCTCCAAGATTACCGGTTGTGGTAAGTATTCCCTTGCCTTTGCTAAGGCTGCACTCAATAAATAAAATTTCACCCCCATTCTGAGTCCAAGCAAGCCCGGTTACAACGCCGGAAGCTTCGTTGCCTTTTTGAACATCCGGCTGGTAAACAGGAAGACCAAGAATCTCCTTGACCTCCTTACTACCAATAACTACAGGACGCTCCTCCTCAAGTGCAACTCTCTTTGCGGTCACACGTGCAATTTTTGCAATTTGCCTGTCAAGTCCTCTCACTCCTGACTCTCTTGTGTATTCATTGATTATTGTATCTATGCCCTGCTTATTGATTTTAAGCTGACTACGAACCAACCCGTGTGCCTCAATTTGTTTTGGAATAAGGTGATCCTTTGCAATATAACGCTTCTCCTCTGCCAGATATCCACTAACATTAATTAGCTCCATTCTGTCTTTGAGTGCTGGATGAATAGAGCTGATGTTATTAGCTGTTGTGATGAAAAGGACGTTAGAGAGATTGTAATCTATGTCCAGATAGTTATCGTGAAAAGCGGTGTTTTGTTCCGGATCCAGTACCTCCAGTAGGGCTGACGCAGGATCTCCGCGAAAATCACTGCTTACTTTATCTATTTCGTCAAGTACAATAAGAGGATTTGAAGTTCCTGATTTCTTAAGTGTACTGATTATTCTTCCCGGCATTGCACCGATATAAGTTCTTCTATGTCCTCTAATCTCGGACTCATCGTGAAGTCCTCCTAAAGAGATTCTTCCGTATCTTCTGCCCAGTGCTTTAGCTATAGATTTTCCTAAAGATGTTTTACCTACACCCGGAGGCCCATAGAGACAGAGTATGGGAGATTTCATATCTCCTTTAAGCTTTAATACAGCGAGATGTTCAATAATACGATCTTTAACACTTTCAAGTCCAAAATGGTCTTCATCCAGTACTTTTTGGGCGTGTTTAAGATCAAGATTATCTTTACTGGATTCGCTCCAAGGCAATTCAACCAGAAATCTCACATATGACAACTGCACATTAAAGTCGGGAGAGTTTGGATTTGATCTCTCCAGACGTTGAATCTCCTTTTCAAAAATGTCAGATACATTTTGTGGCCATATCTTATCTAAAGCCTGTTGCCTAAGTTCGGTGAATTCCTGGGTATTACTGTTAATTCCCAACTCCTCCTGAATTGTTTTAAGCTGACTGTTAAGATAGTACTCTTTCTGTTGCTGATCTATTTCTGTTCTTACCTTTTGTTGAATATCATCCTTTATTTTGAGCAGATCGATCTGTCTATTAAGTATTTCAAGAAGCTTTAAGGCCCTCTGTTTAACTTTATTCTCCCTTAAAAGGGCTATTTTATCTGAGATACTATCCAACTCCATACTTGATGATATGAAGTTAACAAGGAAGCTGTATCCCTCTATGTTTTTAATTGCAAAAGCAGCCTCCTGTGGGAGATGGGGCGAAAGCTTAATTATATGCAGGGCCAGATCTTTAATTGAACTTGCAATTGCTTCAAGCTCCTTGGTGCTTTTACTGCTCTCCTCGTCCAGATATTTTACTTTTGCTGTGATATATGGGTTCACTCCAATAATATCCAAAACACGAAATCTTTTCATCCCCTGAAGTATTATTGTAATTCCCCCGTCGGGCATCTCTATGATTTTTATTATTTTTGCAAGTGTCCCTATATCAAAAAGATCTACTGGTAGAGGGTCCTCCATTTTAGCATCTTTCTGAGAGACTGCTCCCAGAATTTTATTCCCATTGTAAACCTCACGAACCAATTTTACAGACTTCTCTCTACCCACAGTAATAGGAATAATTGTCTCCGGAAAGAGAACAGCATTCCTTAAAGCGATTATTGGTAGTGTTTCCGGAAGTTCAGATTCATTCAATTCATTCTCTCCCTCTAAACTCATCATTGGAATAATATTTACCTCATCTGAAATCGTGTGTTGCATAAATATATCTGAAAACTTCATATATTATCTTTTCTTTAATGTCAAATTGTCATATATAAGGGAGACTAAAATGTAACCCTCTGTTGATATCATAACGTCAATCTTTATGCCAAACTAATGAAGTGGTTTTTTTACAGATATAAATAAACCACCCTCTTTTAATTGGTTAAATGAGTAATCAAACGAAAAGGTAAGATCGTAATATGAAACTATGTCAATACCAAACCCCCAACTATAGAGAACCCTGTTAGAGAGGGTATTGATACTGTTTTGGTACTTGTGATAGGAGTAGCCTGCATCAAAAAAGCTCTTGCCATATATAGTCAGGTGCAATCTGTTGAACTTAGGTAGAAATGAGAGAAACTTCAGAATATATATTGTAGTTGGCATTATCTTATATCTTACAGTAGGAGATATTGTTGCATAATGTTGTCCATCGGCAACATAAAACTCATATCCCCTAAGAAAAACATCATCATATCCAATAGCTTTATCAAATATATATCCCTCAACGTTTTTTGCGGAAAAACCCCATTGTAATCTTGCAGAGAGGCTCAATCTCTCTGAAAAACTCCCGTAATATTGAAAGTCACCTTTTATTTGACCATATTTAATTGACTTATCACTATTTGTATAACCTTTGAGCTGACAGTTTATGTAATAGCCGTAGAGAGGATACTGTATATTATCCCTCTGGTCAAAGGTAATACCGTATATTAGTGTAACGGCTCGCCTGTTAAGCTCAGAATTGCCCCAGTATCTTCTGTTGTTAACCAAAACCAGAGAGTCTATATGGGATATGTCGTACTGAAGGGCAAACCTGTTTCTCACCCTTATATCGGGTCTGTATGTATAAGTAAGAGTACCCTGATAGGCATTCTCAAGGTGTACGGAGTCAGTTTTGATGTAATTTGGTTTGTCTAGCAGTGAAATCGCGTTTACAGTCCTGGAGTATTGGCGGGAAACAGAGATATCCAGTAGGTGTCTGCCCTCTTTATCCAGATATATGTTTGAATATTCAAAGCGAAATCCGTTATTGTAACCAAATATATATGCTGCTGTGAGTGTCTGGTTTTTACCCCACATATTATATATTTTAAATCCGACATCTGTTGTGACCTTGTTCCAATTGAGATCCTTAAGCCAGCTGCTCAGGTTGCGGTCTTCAAGTGAAATTCCCATTAGCGGAAAATGATACCACCTCTCATCTACACTTATCACAATTTCAATATTGGAATATTTTGCCGGATCCTTTTCAAAATCAGAAATGTGAGATACATAAACAAAATTAAATAAAGAGAGATTTCTTAAGTTGTTACGACCTTGTTCCATCATAGACTCCAGGCTCTCCATATCAATAAGGTCTCCTCTTTTAAATGGAAGCTCACGAAGTATTATAACATCCTTAGTTTTGTTGTTCCCTATAATATGGATCTCTGAAATAAAGCCATAACTTTTTGACAGCAAACCGGAAGTAAAACACTGAAAAAATATTGTAATAAGTAGAGGTAGCAGTGCTTTTTTCATACTCAAATATAGCCAAAATCTCTATTTTCCTGACTGATATTTAAATAAAATAAAAAAAAAAATGTATAATGTTTGCGTAAATCAATAAAATAGTAGTATTTTTGTTCGTCAAAAAAAGACTAACCCTTTAATTTTTATTATCATGACAAAAGCGGATATCGTAAACGAGGTTGCAAAAGCAACAGGAATGGAAAAAATTGCTGTTCAGAATGTAGTTGAAAGCTTCATGGATAGCGTGAAAGATTCACTTTCAAAAGACAAAAACGTTTATCTACGTGGTTTTGGTAGCTTTATCGTTAAGAAACGCGCTAAGAAAACTGCAAGAAACATCTCTAAGAACACAACACTGGTTATTCCGGAACATTTTATTCCAGCATTTAAACCTGCAAAAGTGTTTATGACTAAAGTAAAAAACAACGTAAAAAAATAATTTTATTTAATTTAATTTAACTGTAATTTTCAATTATGCCTTGCGGAAAGAAAAGGAAGAGACACAAAATGGCAACACATAAGCGTAAAAAACGTTTACGCAAAAACAGACATAAAAAGAAGAAATAGTTGCTTTTTTGGTCTTCAGTGTGTGATAATCTAAAGCAAGTCGAGAGATTTGCTTTAGATTCTTTTTATTTAAAAACGTAGATGGATAAAGATCTAATTATTGATGTAAGTTCCACGGAGGTATCAATTGCTCTTCTAGAGAACCATAGGCTCATAGAGCTTAACAAAGAGCAAAACAATGGTAGCTTTTCGGTAGGAGATGTATATCTCGGGAGGGTAAAGCGAATTATGCCTGCTCTCAACGCTGCATTTGTAGATATCGGAGACGAAAAGGATGCTTTTATTCACTATCTTGATCTTGGATTATCATTTAAAGCCCTTGATTATTTTATCAGACACATCGGACAAAACAAAAAATCTTTTAAAGAGCTCTTCTCTGGCATTAAGCTTGGGGATATACTTGAGAAAGAGGGAAAAATAGCCGATGTACTAAAACCTGGTCAGCACATAGTTACCCAGATTGTAAAAGAACCTATCTCAACAAAAGGTTCGAGGCTGACTGCAGAGATATCTATTGCCGGACGGAATATGGTACTATTACCATTTTCGGACAAGGTAAGTATTTCACAAAAAATTGTATCGAAAGAGGAGAAGAAGCGGCTGGAAAGACTTGTTTACAGTATTCTCCCTCCCAATTATGGAGTAATTATAAGAACTGCAGCAGAGGGTAAAAGAGCAGCAGTTCTAGATGGAGAGCTTAAGTCGCTTATTAAAAAATGGGAGGACTCCTGGCAAAAAATTGCAAAAGCAAATCCGCCACAACTCCTTTTTACCGAAAACAGTAGAACAACTACAATTCTCAGAGATCTTCTGAATGACTCGTTTTCTAATATCTATATCAATGACGAGAACATTTGCAATGAGGTAAGAGATTATATATCTGTAATCTCACCTGGTCAGGAGAAGATTGTTAAGTTGTATAAAGGTAGTGAACCAATCTTTGATCACTTTGAAGTTTTAAAGCAGATCAGAGGAGCCTTTGGAAAGGTGGTTCCTATTAAACAGGGTGCCTATCTGGTGGTTGAGCATACAGAGGCGCTTCACGTTATTGATGTAAATAGCGGAATCAGGGCAAAATCCGGGATTGATCAGGAGCAGAATGCTTTTGATGTGAATATGAGTGCAGCCGATGAAATTGCACGGCAGCTGCGTCTTAGGGATATGGGCGGAATTATAGTCGTTGACTTCATAGATATGGATAGCAACGATCATAGAATGAAGCTTTTTAAACACGTTCAGAGCCTTATGGAGAAAGATAGGGCTAAACATAACATTCTCCCTATTACAAAGTTTGGTCTGCTCCAGATAACCCGTCAAAGGGTGAGACCTGCAACCGAAATTAATACCAGCGAAGTATGTCCTTCGTGTAATGGAACAGGAAAGATTACATCAACAATAGTTGTTGATGAGATCATTGAAAGAGAGTTGGCGTTTTATGTTAAAGAGAAAAGTTACAAGCATCTTGTTCTTAAAGTGAATCCAATTATTGAGGCTTACCTGACAAAGGGAATTCTAAGCACCGCAGTAAAATGGTCATTTAAGTACAAATGTAAGCTTAAGGTAGAGGCATCCTCAAACAACTCCTTACTGGAGGTAATCTGGTATGATAAAAAGGGAGAGAGGATTGATGGCTAAGACCTTTGGCTACAGATAACCAATTTTTTAACGCCACTGCTAAGAGAACATCCGAAAAAGGTTATATCACCTCCGTCCTGAATATTTAATATTTTTTTAAGTTCAGACGGAGAGAGGGGGAAGTTCCTTGTTGTGATGTTAGCCTTCGGGTAGATTTTACTGAGGTTGCGGATTGTATTTTTATTATAATCTGCAACCTCTTTTATTTCGAAAATCCTTCCGGGAAAATTTTCTATTAATTCATCTCCTGTATATAGGTGAGTGCTAACAGCAAGTTTATTGAGATTATACCTGCTCCCCGTCAACTTAAAAGCTCCTGATTTTAATATAGATGAGTTTGGTTCGTAGAGAAATTTCATCAACCTACTCTGCACAAAATGTGACATAGCTTCTGTCTCTTCTGACGGAGTGAAAACCATCTCTTCAACGCCTCTCCTTTTTGTATAGTTTACGGCTGTCACTTTAACCTGTTGGTATTTTGCATTACATCCTCTCTCGATAAGAATCAGAATCTCTTTGCAATCATTATCCACAGAGATAATATCAACAGAAACGACATTCCCGCAATCATTTACAATGGATTTAATATCGGACATAGGTGAGAGCTTAATAAGGATCCGATCTGAGATTTCTAAGAGGGAACTCTTCAGTTGGGTTATATCCGGTTCATAGTTTTTTATGGAGAGTAGACGCTTACCCTCTTTAACCCTCCTCGCAGGATCTAGGTAGATAAGATCTGCATATGAAACTCCATTCAGACACTCAATATTTTTTAGATAACTATTGAGATTTTCGGAGTTAACCTCAATATTAACAGTAATAATATTATCTACCCCCAAAGTGATAAAATTTTGAGATGTCGTCTCAAAAAGTTCTCTGTCTCTCTCAAAATAGAAAACAAATTTGTTGTTTTGCGAGAAGTGAAATGAATCTACGCCCAAACCTCCAGTCAGATCCAGAACAACTCCCCCTTTGCAAAATTTTTGCTTGTATTTTGCTGTTATGGAAGAACTAGCTTGTTCAATTGAGAGAGAACTTGCAAATAGTAAATCGTCCCTATCAGACCACTCATACATTTTAGAAATCAACTTTTTTCTTGCAGTGATAATCTTCACTGCAAGTTTAATGTCGATATCCGGGAATTTACTTGATGAGAGTATAGTTTTTTGGATATCCTCATCGAAATGTCTCTTTATGAATTCCTTAAGTTTGTCGTCTAGCATTTTTTAGAGCGGTTTAAGATGCCGGAAGCTCTTTGAGGTTAATAAAACGGTAAATATTATATCTTACAACCGGCTTATTCATTCTTTTAATATATATGACAGAGGCCTTCTCAACTCTTTCAAAATGTTTTTTTCCAAATTCCACAGCGGAGTTATTCTCCCTGGAAGATTCTATATAGTATGCACTTTCACCTATTTTTATCCCTCCAAGTTTTTTTGTAATCCAAGCGTACTTTCTTAACTGTTCTACTGACCCAATACCTTTTACAATTGTCTTGTTTGGTCTGGCCAGATAGTAGTCGCTTTGTGCTGCAGCTTTATGGTTGAATTCAAGAATATATGAACGCTCAGAGATTTTTCCCATTGCAATATCCAATTCACGAATTTTCCCGAACTCTTGAGAGAGCCTCCTCCATCCATAGCGGTCTATTGTGATATCATTGTACCCTATTTTGTGCTCCGGACTTTTTTGGAGAAACGAAGTGTTAAACAGACCTGTATAGATATGTACTGTTCCCAAAATGATTACCAGCAAAAAAAGGTATATACTATATTTCAAAGATTGAGTTAAAACTCCGCTTGCCCTTTCACTCACCAAAGTTGTGATATAAGCGCCTGCTAAAAAGATTAGAGGAGAGACCCCTAATGAGATTGCGTAGATAAAACTCTCGGAAAAAGCAGAAAAAACAATTGATACGAGAATCACAGGAATCGAAAGAGATAATAGAAGAGAGATATAACTATCTGTAATATATTGTTTAATTCTGTAATAATTGAGAGAAACGAGTATTATAAAAATATTCACAGGGTTGTTAAGCAGGAAAGGTATGTAGAAGGCTTGAAGAAAAGTTTTCAAACAAAATCCCTGAGAGAGATGTGTCAGCCCTGATAGGTAGTCTATACCAATAAAACTATTTCGAAAGTTCCAAATATATACTGGAATAAGAAATAGCAAGCTGATAATAAATGATATATAGAGCTCTATTTTTTTGAACAGAGTTCTGTTGTAAAAGAGTGCATAGGTAAATACGCCCAGCCATAACAGGATTGATGAAAACTTGGATAGCATAGCCATCCCAATGAATATCCCAGCCATAATAAGGGCCATTCTACAGATAAATCTTGACTCCTCGCAATTTTGCTCTCGTTGTATTATCCCCTCAATTAGAAAGTAGAGAGATAACAGATAGAAAAGTGTCTGTGGAGCCTCGGGTAGAATAAGAACTCCTGAGATAATACTTAAGTAAAATGATGAAGAGAAAAGTAGAGCTGAGTAAAACCCTGCGGACTCTCCCTTTACTCTTCTACCAATTATAAAGACTATCCACAGACTGGCAGAGCCACTGATAATTGATGCCAGACGTATGAAAAACTCTCCGTTAAAAAATAGATTGTTGGTAAAGAGTTGTATAAACCAACCAATCATTGGAGGTTGGTCAAAATTACTAAGTTCCGGGTACAGAGCAAATGTCCAGTAGTAGGCCTCCTCCCGGCCGAGTTCCAGTGTAAGAGCAAGTATAACTCTTAATATAGTTGAAATTAAAATAAGGTATAAGACGCCTCTGGTGTAGTTGAATTTTTTCATAACATTTGATGCTTAATTATCAATTGCTTGCTAATAGTATTGAATCTCCACAGGAAAAGAGCTGCCGCGAAGAGAAGGCCAAGAAGGAGCCCTATCCAAACTCCAATCGTTCCTAAATCAAGGACAAATCCGCAAAGATATCCTAAAGGGAGTGAAACTAAGTAATATGATACAATTGAGAGAATCAAAGGAATCTTTACATCTGCCAGAGCCCTCAGGCAAGCTAAGCTAGCAAGTTGTATAGCGTCAAAAACCTGGAAGAGAGCAGCAACGATTAGTAGTTTTGCTGCTAGTGCCCTCACCATAGGATCTTGCGAATAGAGTATTGGAATGTAGTTCCTCAATAGAATATAGGCGACTCCGCATAGTGACATCAATACAATGCTCAGGTGAATCGATGCAAACCCTGCCATTCTCATTGATTTATAATCTCCGTATCCATACTGGTGGGAAACCCGGATTGTAGCAGCAGCACCTATACCAAGCGCAATCATAAACGAGAAACTGCTCATACTCATAGCAATCTGATGAGAGGCAAGAGAGACCTCTCCAAGCCAGCCAACCATTACAGCACTCATACTGAAAGCAGTAATCTCAACAAGGTTTTGGAATGAGAGAGGTATTGAAGTTCTGAGTATCTTTTTAACTAAATCCAACTGAATAAGTGGAGCCTCGAATATTTTAACATATCTTCTATAGCACTCGAGACGAAAAACTAAAATTACAAACAGAATAAGCATTACAATCCTACTTATTAGTGTTGCCACGGCAGCACCCTTAACTCCCATAGGTTCAAATCCCCAGTGACCAAAAATAAGAATCCAGTTCAAGAGAATATTCAGAAGATTTGCACTCAATGTAATGTACATTGCATATTTAGTTATACCTATCCCTTCTGAAAATTGTCTCAGTCCAAAAAAGAGCAGGAATGGGAACATAGAGAATAGTATGGTGTTATAATACTCTCTCCCCAATAAAACAACCTGTTCTGTCTGACCCATATAACTCATATAGAAACCAGCTGCAATCATTAACAAAGTGAGAAAAAGCGAGACGATTGTATTTAAAAATAACGAATTTTTGAGAAGAGAGGCCACCTTATAATGTTCTCCCTTGCCAAAACTTTGCCCGATATGGGGAGTAAGACCCTGAGTAAAACCTATTCCAAATACCATTCCCAGAATATAGATTGAATTGGCAAAAGAGACAGAGGCCAACTCTGCTGTACCCAGCTGCCCGACCATTATATTGTCTGCCAGATGAACAGTTATCTGCCCTGCCTGTGTGAGCATTACAGGTAGTGCCATCTTTAAATTTCTTTTATAGAAAGGGATATACTCTCTAAAATCCATATTGCAAATATACTCCCTTTTTACCTGATTTTTGTTTATTGCGGGCAATTCGTTAAATTTGAAAGTTAAACAGAATTAAATAGCAAAATGGGTAAAACATCAGTAAATTATTTAGAGAAGGCAAACTCGTGGCTTTCGGATGACTTTGATAAGGAGACAAGAGATCAGGTGCAAATTCTGATTAACGAAAACACAAAAGAGCTTGAAGACTCTTTCTACAGAAATCTTGAGTTTGGTACCGGAGGTCTACGTGGAATTATGGGTGCCGGAACAAACAGAATTAACAAATACACTATTGGGATGGCTACCCAGGGGTTGGCAAACTATCTCAAGAGGTCA
>JAUYTH010000127.1 GCA_030695165.1 Bacteroidales bacterium | reverse complement strand
CTTCCTTTTGTTAAATCATAAGGTGACATCTCAACTCTCACTCTATCTCCAGGCAGAATACGAATATAGTGCATTCTCATTTTCCCGGAGATGTGGGCAATTATTACGTGCCCGTTATCCAGCTCTACGCGAAACATCGCGTTTGACAGGGCTTCAATTATTGTTCCCTCTTTCTCAATAGCAGCTTGTTTTGCCATCTGAAATAATCCTTATAATTTAAATATTATTATTCTCAATGTACTCAAATGTCGATAAGACCCTCGGTTTCCCCTTCGTTATTGCCACCGTAAGTTCGTAGTGTGCCGAATTTTTTTTGTCTGCAGTGCTCAATGTCCAGCCATCTTTATGCATATGGACCGATCTCTCCCCGGCGTTAACCATAGGTTCAATACAAATTACCATACCCTCCTGAAGCTTCTTACCCTGACCTCTGCTTCCGAAATTCGGAACCTCCGGTGCCTCGTGAAGTTTTTTACCTATACCGTGCCCAACCATCTCTCTCACAACGGAAAATCCGTTTTTCTCACAATGCTGTTGTACTGCATAAGAGATATCTCCGATTCTGTTTCCGTTAACTGCTTTCTCTATACCAAGGTAAAGAGACTCTTTAGTTACACGCAGAAGCTTCTTACTCTCTTCTGAAATACTCCCCACCGGGAAAGTATAGGCGGAATCTCCATAAAAACCTTTGTAAATTGTACCACAGTCTACAGAGATAATATCTCCTTCAACCAGACGGTACTCCGATGCAAATCCGTGGACTATAACATCGTTTACAGATATACAAAGGGTATAGGGAAATCCCCCGTAACCAAGGAATGCCGGCTCTGCGCCATTATCCCGGATGTAGGTTTCGGCAATTTTATTGAGTTCGAGCGTTGTCATACCCGGAACAATGTGCCTTCCTACCTCCGCAAGAGTTTTTGAGACTAAAAGAGCATTCTCTCTTAACAACTCAATCTCTTCCTCGGTTTTTAATCTTATCATCTTTCAAAGAACTTGAGATTCTATTACATCGCCGAACGACCTTTAAGACGCCCTGTCTTCATAAGGCCATCGTAGTGACGCATCAGCAAATGACTCTCTATCTGCTGTAACGTATCCAGAACCACACCTACAAGAATCAACAACGAGGTTCCTCCGAAAAACTGAGCAAACTGGTTATTAACTCCCAACATTGAAGCAAAAGCCGGCATTATAGCAATGAGCGCGAGGAAAATCGAACCCGGAAGCGTAATGCGTGACATAATTGCATCCAAATACTCTGTGGTTTTCTTACCAGGTTTTATTCCCGGGATGAAACCGCCATTCTTCTTCATATCATCTGCCATCATTGAAGGGTTAACAGTTACTGCTGTGTAGAAGTAAGTGAAAGCCACAACCATCAGACCGAAAATAAAGTTGTACCAAAATCCCATAGGGTTGGTAAGAGTAGCAGCAATTCCGCGGGTAGCTTCAAAACCTGAAAATATCAGAGGAAACATCATCAACGCCTGAGCAAAGATAATCGGCATAACTCCTGCCGCATTTATCTTTAGTGGTATGTACTGACGAACCCCACCATATTGTTTGTTACCAACGATTCTTTTGGCATACTGTACCGGAATCTTACGGGTTCCCTGAACAAGTGCTATTGTTGCAACGAACACAAAGAAAAGTACAATAAGTTCAACTATGAGCATAAGGATACCACCACCTGCTGTCTGATTGATTCTGGCTCCTCCCTCGGCTAAAAGGGCAAAAGGCAGACGAGCAATGATACCGACCATGATTATAAGGGATATACCATTACCTAAGCCGCGATCGGTAATCCTCTCTCCTAACCACATTATGAACATAGTTCCGCCAATGAGAACAACAGTGGCAAAAACATTAAACGTGAAACTATCAAATAAAAACGCGCTCTCCGGCAGCTGTACGTGCAGATTGGCCATATAGGCAGGACCCTGCAGCGCAAGTATTGCAATTGTCAGATAGCGTGTCCACTGATTCATTTTTCTTCTTCCGCTCTCCCCCTCTCTCTGCATTCTCTGGAAGTAAGGTATCATAATTCCTAAAAGCTGAATTACGATAGATGCAGATATATATGGCATTACACCAAGGGCAAAAATTGATGCGTTACCGAAAGCTCCTCCGGAAAACATATTGAGCAAACCCAACAGACCAGAAGATGCCTGTGACTGAAGATTTGCTAATTGAGTAGGATCTATACCCGGTAATACCACATAACTTCCCAGGCGATAGACCAGCAGCAACAGCATAGTATAGACTATCCTTTTGCGCAGCTCCTCAATCTTGAAGATATTTTTTAATGTATCGATCAGTTTTTTCATTGTATAGTCTAGATTATTGTAGCTGTTCCTTGTTGAGCTTCAATCTGGGCTACTGCAGCTTTAGAAAATGCGTGAGCCGATATATCCAGTTTAACGGTTAATGTTCCGTTTCCAAGGACTTTAACCTTGTGATTTCTGGAAACAAGCCCCGCCTCTATAAGTGTATCGATAGTTAGTGTGCTTACCCCTGTCTTCTCTACCAGTGTTTGAAGAGTTGAGAGGTTAACAGCCTTGAATTCAACTCTGTTAATATTGTTAAACCCAAATTTTGGAAGACGTCTCTGAAGTGGCATCTGCCCTCCTTCAAATCCTTTTTTACGAGAGTATCCCGATCTTGACTGAGCACCTTTATGACCGCGGGTAGATGTCCCGCCGTGACCCGACCCCTCGCCGCGTCCGATCCTTTTCTCTCTTCCCAAGGATCCTGTCGAAGGTGTAAGATTATGTAATTTCATTTATAAAATCTCCTATTAGTTAATTACTTCAACTTTAACAAGGTGCAAAACCTTATCTACCATACCCTTGTAAACAGGATTCATCTCAATCTCCACCGACTGGTGTATTCTGCGGATACCGAGAGTGAGTAAAGTTGCCTCCTGCTTTTTAGTAGCACTGTTTTTACTTTTGACCTGTGTAACTCTTACTTTAGACATTTCAAATTCCTCCTTAACCGTTAAAAACTCTGTTCATTGGTATACCACGCAAACCTGCAACGGTATATGCATCACGCATCTCAAGAAGGGCAGCTACAGTTGCCTTTACAAGGTTATGAGGATTTGAAGATCCTTTTGATTTTGCCAGAACATCGTGAATTCCAACTGACTCAAATACTGCGCGCATCGCACCTCCCGCCTTCACTCCTGTTCCGGCAGCAGCCGGTTTCATAAATACTCTTGCACCGCCAAATTTGGCCTCTTGTTCGTGAGGTATAGTCTGTTTGCTAAGAGGAATCTTTACAAGATTTTTCTTTGCATCCTCTATCCCTTTTGAGATAGCAGTTGTTACCTCATTGGCTTTTCCAAGACCGTAACCGACAACACCCTTCTCGTCTCCCACAACCACGATGGCTGCAAAACTAAAGTGGCGTCCCCCTTTGGTTACTTTGGTAACTCTTTTTATTGCAACCAATCTGTCTTTTAGCTCAAGATCGGTAGTCTTAACTTTTTTTACGTTTGTATTTGTCATACTCAATATCTTAGAATTTAAGACCACCTTCACGGGCGGCATCTGCTAAACTTTTTACTCTTCCGTGATATAGGTAGCCTCCGCGGTCGAAAGATACCTGTGAGATACCCTTCTCAACTGCACGCTTAGCCGCCAATTTACCTACCATTTTTGCTACTTCGATACCTGGTTTTCCTTTGCACTCAGATACAATCTCTTTATCCATAGAGCTTGCAGATGCAAGAGTGACTGCGTCGATATCATTGATGAGCTGAACATAAATCTGTTTATTGCTCCTGAATACACACATTCTCGGCTGATCGGCAGTGCCGTTAACCACTTTACGAATGCGCATCCGTATCCTGTCTCTTCTTTCTATTTTACTTAAAGCCATAAATCCTCCACTTGTTATTTAGCGCTGGCCGACTTTCCGGCTTTGCGACGAAGTTGTTCACCTACAAACTTAATACCTTTACCTTTGTATGGTTCAGGCTTGCGCAGAGAGCGCAGTTTTGCCGCAACCATTCCAAGCAGCTGCTTGTCGTGGCTGAAAAGTGAAAGAATTGGCGCCTGCCCCTTCTTTACAGCCTCTGTAGTTGCTTTAATCTCTTTTGGCAGCATTACGTGGATATCGTGAGAATATCCCAGACTCATTTCAAGTATCTGCTCTTTAGCTTCAACTCGGTAACCTACACCCACAAACTCTTGTCTAATGGTATATCCGGTATGAACTCCGGTAACCATATTCTGTATTAGAGAGCGGTAGAGACCGTGCATAGAGCGGTGTCTTGGCTGATCGGTTGGTCTTGAAACACTAACCACATTTCCCTCTACGGTAACTTTAATATCGGCATCCACCTTTTGCGAAAGTTCTCCGAGCGGGCCTTTAACCTTAACCACATTGTCGGAACCAACGCTAAGCGTGACTCCGGCCGGAAGGTTTACAGGTAATTTTCCTATTCGTGACATTATTTGTACTTTATTTAATATTAATCATTAATATACGTAGCAGACAACCTCTCCGCCTACATTATACTCTTTTGCCTCTTTATCTGTTATTAGGCCTTTTGAGCTTGATATAACGGCAATTCCAAGGCCATTAAGTACTCTTGGCATATCTTCCACGCCGGCGTACTGCCTTAAACCCGGTCTGCTCACTCTTACTATCTTCTTGATTGCAGACTTTTTAGTCTCAGGATGATATTTAAGAGCAATCTTAATTGTGCCGAAAGGTTTCCCCTCAACAAGTTTATAGCTTATAATGTAACCCTTTTCGTGAAGAATTCGGGTCAATTCAAGCTTCATTTTTGACGCAGGGATCTCCACAATTTTGTGCCCTGCAAGAGACGCATTGCGAACTCTTGTTAAAAAGTCTGAAATTGGATCAGTCATTATTGTTTTGTTTTTAGTTTATGCGACACTCATTATGAGTGCCCGATATCCAACTGGTAATTAATAATATATTTACGTAGCTCACGCCACGGAATCTCTACCAACTAGCTTTGCGAATGCCCGGGATAAGTCCCTTGCTGGCCATTTCACGAAACTGTATACGACTTATACCGAAAATACGCATAAAACCCTTTGGACGACCTGTTATTGAGCAACGGTTGTGAAGACGAACAGGGCTAGCGTTCTTTGGAAGCAAATCCAAAGCAGCATAATCTCCTGCCTCTTTAAGAGCTTTGCGTTTTTCTGCGTATTTGGCACATAGTTTAGCGCGTTTTCTTTCGCGTGCCTTCATTGATTCTTTTGCCATTATCTGTCTCTTAAGTTAAGATTATTTCTTGATGTTTTTGAAAGGCAGTCCAAATTCACGAAGCAGTGCAAAAGCCTCTTCGTCTTTTTTAGCCGTTGTAACGAAGGTCATCTCAATACCAAGCATCTTGGTGATCTTGTCGATATCAATCTCCGGGAAAATAATTTGCTCTTTTATACCCAAAGTATAGTTACCCCTTCCGTCAAATTTTTCGTTAATTCCCTTAAAATCTCTGATACGCGGGAGTGATACAGATATAAGCCTCTCCAGAAACTCATACATCTTTGTAGCACGAAGAGTTGTTTTAACACCGATAGGCATACCTTTTCTCAACTTGAAATTTGAGATATCCTTTTTTGAAAATGTCTGAACAGCCTTTTGTCCTGTAATGATTGTAAGCTCCTGCTGAGCAACATCTACAAGTTTTTTATCTCCTGTAGCCGCTCCGATGCCCTGATTAATCACGATTTTCTCCAATTTTGGCACCTGCATCACTGAGGTATATCCGAAATCTTTCTTAAGTTTTGGTACAATCTCCTCCTTATATTTTTTCTGAAGGTTAGGGATGTAGCCTTTAACCACAACCTGAGCTCCCTCTACTTTAGCGGCTTTTGAAGGTTTTTCGACCTTTGTTGTCTGAGTCTTTGCAGCTGGTTTTTTTGCAGCTCCATCTTTAGTATTTGCCATTATTTAATCTCCTCTCCAGATTTTTTCGCGTAACGAACTAATTTTTCTTTGTCATTCAAA
>JAUYTH010000123.1 GCA_030695165.1 Bacteroidales bacterium | reverse complement strand
ATATGTTCCTATATTTATTTATTATGAGTGCAACTATATCTGTCCCGCCGGAGCTTCCGCCCTGAGTGAATGTGATGGCAATTCCCGCACCCGCACAGGCACCCCCTATTATTGCAGAGAGCAGTTTGCCGTTGCCTATTGCAATATCATCAATTAGCTCCGGCGGAATAACTCCGGGTAAGAATTTCAGGAAAAGGGAGACCACAGCAACCGCATAGACAGTTTTGATTCCGAACTGTTTGCCTAAAATTTTTACTGCCAGTACAAGAAGCACTGTGTTGATTATAAGATAAGAGTAACTTACCGGGAAGCCGCTCATATAGTAGATTATTGCAGATATCCCCGTAACTCCGCCCCCGACAAGGCCGTTGGGAATAAGGAAGACCACCCAGCCAAGTGAGTAGATGAGCAGCCCCAGGGCAATAAGAGAGTACTCTTTTACCCCTGTAAAGATTGATTTTGTTCTGGTCTCCATTTGAATTTTCCCCCTTTTATCTGGTCAAACCCCTGCCCGTATACGCTTGTAACCGCAGTTACACTCATAAAGGCATTGCGGTCTGTCTCTTTAATAATCTCCGAGATTTGCGGCAGTTGTGTCTTCCTGAGGATAATAACCAATACCTTGCCCTCACTTTTGGAGTACCACCCCATAGATGTGAGTGCAGTAACCCCGCGGTTCATCGTGCTGTTTACCTTTTGCGCAATCTCCTCATATTTTGAGGAGAAGACCATAACCTGAACAGACTGTTTGTTACCCGAGAGAATCATATCTATCACATAGGAGAAGGATACCATTACAATATAGCCGTAGATAACATCGGAGAGCTCCTTTCCCGGAATAAAGAATACCGAACCCACTATTATGAGGTCGCAATAGAGAAAGACCCTGCCAGGAGATGTCTCCCTGTACTGAGCAATTATGAGTGCTATTATATCTGTACCACCTGTGCTGCCACCCTGCATAAATATCATCCCAATCCCGATACCGCTTAGGGTTCCACCTATTACAGCGTTAATCAATTTGTCCTCAATATCTGTAACCCACGGGATGAGCGGTAAAAACTCAAACATAATTGCCGCAACTATAATGCAGTAGATAGTTTTAATCCCAAATGCCTTACCCATCATAAGAACCCCAATCAGAAGCAGCACTCCGTTAATAAGGATATAGGAGTATGCCACCTTGAAGCCTGTAGCATAATTAATTACCGAAGCCAGTCCGCTCACCCCGCCGCCTGCTATCTGCTCCGGAATTAAGAACGCCGTCCAGCTGAAGACAAATACAAAAAGCCCTATTGTCATTATTGTATAGGACTTTATCGTTTTAAATATGAGATTATCCATTCCTGCTGTATTAATATGCTTGCTAAATATTCAACTGTGAAACCGAGTAGGTTACGGCACTCCCCTTAATAAATACCCTGTCCGGGGTTACGGTGCAATAAATAGTCCCTCCCCTGGAAGATATCTGTTTTGCATAGAGTGATGTTTTGCCGAGTCTTTTGCTCCAGTATGGGGCGAGTGTGCAGTGTGCAGATCCTGTAACAGGATCTTCCAGTATTGTGGCCTGCGGGGTAAAGTAGCGCGACACAAAATCGCAATCGACTCCCGGCGCAGTGATAATCACACCGCCGGGATTCATATTAATCTCATCAAATACCGGTCGATCTATCTCTATATGCTCAATATCTACCCTTTTATTGTAAACCAACATATAGTCTCTGGCTTTGTATACCTCAACGGGTTTTATGCTGAGACTATCATAAATTTCAATAGGAAGAGTCGCTCTCTCGCCCTCCCTGAGAGGGAAATCCATAGAGTACAACTCACCCTCTCTTTTAACTCTCAAATCTCCGGAGAGGGTGTTATAAATTATCTCATCCCTGTCATAGCCTAGCTCAGAGAAGAGAACGTGGGCAGATGCCAGGGTTGCGTGGCCGCAAAGGTCCATCTCAATGTCAGGTGTAAACCACCTTAGAGAGAAGCTATCCCCTTGTGCAAGAATAAAAGCTGTCTCCGGAACGAAGCTCTCTCTGGCAATTTTCATAAGAGTGTCGTCCGTTAGCTTCTCCTCCAGAATAACTACTACAGCAGGGTTTCCGGTAAAGACACCCGCAGAAAATGCATCAACCTGAAATGATTTTAGTATCATCACAAAACTATATTAATAATCTTACCAGGAACAACTATTACCTTTTTTATAGAACCTCCCGAAAGATATCGGGCTGTGTTTTCATCTTCCCTAACCGCTTTCTCAACCTGCGCAGCAGTTAGTGCATTTGGCAGAGTCAGCTTAAATCTCAATTTACCGTTAAACGAAACAGGATACTCAAACGAATTTTCTATTGTATAAGCCTCCACATATTCCGGAAATGTTGCAGATGCTATACTGTTGCTGTTTCCCAGACGGCTCCAAAGCTCCTCTGTGATGTGTGGGGCAAATGGCGATAAAAGAATTAGCATAGGCTCCAAAATCTCTCTTTTATTGCAATTGAGCTCCATAAGCTCATTGATGGCAATCATAAAAGCACTAACACTGGTATTGAAGGAGAAGTTCTCAATATCCTCCTGCACCTTTTTTATTAACCTGTGCAGAACCTTGAGCTCTGCAGCAGATGCGCTCTCGTTTGAGACTCCAAACTCCCTTGAGGCGAAGAACAATCTCCAGAATCTTTTCAAAAACCTGTGCACTCCGTCAATTCCGTTTGTATCCCACGGCTTGGACTGCTCCAGCGGGCCCAGGAACATCTCGTACATCCTTAGGGTATCTGCACCGTAATTATCACATATAATATCGGGATTTACCACATTAAACATAGATTTGCTCATCTTCTCTACAGCCCATCCGCAAATATACTCTCCGTTTTCAAGGATAAACTCTGCGTTGGCATAGTCCGGCATCCACTGCTTGAAAGCATCAATATTTAGTTTGTCGTTATGGACAATATTTACATCTACGTGAAGCTCGGTTGTTTCGTAGCTCTCTTTAAGCCCGAGTGATACAAATTTATTTGTCCCCTTAACCCTGTAAACAAAGTTTGAGCGACCCTGTATCATACCCTGGTTAATGAGCTTTTTAAATGGCTCCTCTTCGCAGACATAACCCAGGTCATATAGGAATTTATTCCAGAAGCGGGAGTAGATAAGGTGCCCTGTTGCGTGCTCTGTGCCTCCGATATAGAGATCTACATCTCTCCAGTAGCTGTTACTCTCCTTTGAGACTAGTGCAGTGTCGTTGTTTGGATCCATATACCTGAGATAGTAGGCACTGCTCCCTGCAAAACCGGGCATTGTGCTCTTCTCCAGAGGATATCCATTATAGGTCCAATTTGCTGCTCTGGCAAGTGGCGGTTCTCCGCTCTCGGTAGGGAGATATTTATCAACCTCAGGAAGCTCCAGTGGAAGATCTTTAAAATCTACCGGGAATGCCTCTTCATCTTTGTAAAAAATCGGGAATGGCTCTCCCCAATATCTCTGACGAGAGAAGATAGCATCCCTGAGACGGAAGTTCACCTTTCTCTTTCCAAGAGCTCTTCTCTCTACCTCCTCTATTGCAGCAGGAATAGCCTCCTTAACTGTAAGGCCGTTGAGGAATCCGGAGTTGCACATTACACCCTCCTTGGCATCAAAGCTCTCCTGTGAGATATCGCAACCCTCAATAAGTGGAATAATTGGCAGGTTAAAGTGCTTTGCAAAGAGATAGTCTCTGCTGTCGTGTGCAGGGACCGCCATTATTGCACCTGTCCCATATCCTGCCAAAACATAGTCTGCAATCCAAACCGGAATCTGCTCATTTGTAAAAGGGTTGATTGCGTAGCTACCGCAGAATACACCGGTCGTCTTTTTTGTCTCCGCCATCCTCTCCCTCTCGGTTTTGCGTTTTGAGGCAGTGATATACTCCAGAACAGCCTCCCTGCAATCTTCGGTAGTTAGCAGCTCTACCCACTCGCTCTCTGGCGCCATTACCATAAAAGTTGCTCCGAAAACGGTATCTGCCCTTGTTGTAAATATCTCCAGGTCGTACTCCTGTACACTATTAGAGACTTTAAATATCATCTCGGCCCCCTGCGAACGCCCTATCCAGTTTCGCTGCATCTCCTTAAGAGAGTCAGTCCACTCCACTCTATCCAGGTCGCTTAGTAGTCTTTGGGCATAGGCAGATACTCTCAGCTGCCACTGCCTCATCTTTCTCTGCTCTACCGGGTGCCCCCCTCTGAGTGAGAGCCCCTCCTTCACCTCGTCGTTGGCAAGAACAGTGCCCAGTGCAGGACACCAGTTAACAGAAGTCTCTCCCAGATAGGCAATACGATAGCTCATCAAAATGGAGCTCCTTTGTTTATCTGTAAATGAGTTCCAACTCTCTGCAGTAAAGAGCTCAACCTCTGAGTGAGCTGCATCTACACTGCTGTTCCCCTCTCTCTCGAAAATCTTTATAAGAGTCTCTATCTTCTCCGCTTTTTGAGTAGATCTGTTGTACCAGTGGCCAAACATCTCCAGAAAAGCCCACTGGGTCCATTTATAATATTTGGGATCTGAGGTTCTCACCTCACGAGACCAGTCGTATGAGAAACCAATCCTGTCCAGCTGTTTGCGATATCTCTCTATGTTTTTTTCTGTAGTTGCTGCCGGGTGCTGCCCTGTTTGAATAGCATACTGCTCGGCAGGAAGCCCGAAAGCGTCATAACCCATAGGGTGCAGAACGTTAAACCCTTTGAGTCTTTTATAGCGACTGAATATATCACTGGCAATATAACCAAGCGGATGCCCTACGTGAAGTCCTGCTCCGGATGGATAGGGAAACATATCCAGAACATAGTATTTGGGCTTTGAATTATCTGTATTTACTTTAAAGGTCTGGTTTTTTGACCAGTACTCCTGCCAATGTCTCTCAATCTCAAGAAAATTATACTCCATTTTACTACTTTTAAAACAGCTGCAAAAGTAATAAAAAATGCTATCTCTTGAGCTTGAATTCTACAGGTATGGATATTTTAACTCTCACCGGGTTCCCGGCAACTGAAGCTGCTCTCCATTTGGGAGATGCCTTTATGACACGAATTGCCTCTGCGTCCAGCAGTTCATCTACAGATTTGGTCACTTTAACATTTGTAACCTCTCCATCTTTCTCAACAATAAATTCGGCTATTACCCTTCCCTGAACTCCCTCCTCGACAGCTGCGGGTGGGTACCTAAGGTAGTGATGAACCCATTTTTGCAAAAATTTTCTCTCGTCAGATTTTTGGAAAGTTGCCCTTTTATCTACTTCGTTTTGAGAGTATATCTTCTCTTGAGAAACCTCTTTTGCAGACTCAGCTGCAAGCACTGTTCTCTCAAGCATATTGTCGCTGTTAGCTACAGTTTTTACCAGGTTAAGGGCATACTGGGAGATATCCTCCATTGTGCGCAGGTTGAGTTTTTCGGGAGTATCCTTTGGTGTATGATAGTCACTGTGCAGGGAGGTGGTAAAGAGTACAACCGGTATACCCAGTGTTGCAAACACACGGTGGTCACTCGGGAAGTAATCGGTTGTATGTATCTGAGGGGTTATCATTGCAGGCATATCACTGACATCCTTTAGGAGTGTTACCAGCTCTGTGTTTGGCAAAACGGTAAATAGCTTAAGGTCGCTACTTTGTGAGGCTCTCCCTACCATATCCAGATTCACCATTAGTGAGATGTTGTTTACCGGAGCAAACGCTCTGTTGGCAAAGTACCAGGAGCCTATCATACCCCTCTCCTCGGCACCAAATGCCACAAACAGAAGAGATCTCCTAAAGTTGAACGATTGTGCTTTTGCCAATCTTGCAACCTCCATCATAACAGCTACTCCGGAGGCGTTATCGTCTGCTCCGCGAAATATCTGCACGGTATCTCTCCCGTTAAAGAACATATTGTTATAGCCCAGATGGTCGTAATGGGCTCCTACAACTATATACTGATCTTTGAGTTTAGGGTCCCAACCCTCAATTATGCCCACTATGTTCTGTGATCTGAGAGTATCGTTACCATCCATTACCAAAGAGAAATCCTGGCCGGGAAAGGGATAGAGCAGGTTTATTCCGCTCTTTTCGAATAAAGACTCAATGTATCTTGCGGCCTTTAACTCCCAGGGGCTTCCGGAGCCTCTTCCCATAAGAGAGTCTGCAGATAGAACTGCGACATCTCTCTTCATTCTATCTATTGCCTCTGTCTGAGAGAAAAGCCCCGCCACACATATCGTGAGCAGAGCTATTGTAAGTAAAAGTTTTTTAATCATAACTATTTTTTGGGTGGCAAAACTTCGAGCCAGTAGCCGTCCGGGTCGTTTATGAAATATATCCCCATTTTGCTGTTTTCATAACAGATGCAATCCATCTGCAGATGCTTCTCGTGCGCCTGTTCAAAATTGTCTGTCCTGAATGCAAGGTGGAACTCA
Source organism: Bacteroidales bacterium (assembly GCA_030695165.1). Taxonomy (GTDB): domain Bacteria; phylum Bacteroidota; class Bacteroidia; order Bacteroidales; family UBA932; genus Bact-08. The sequence goes on along the minus strand of JAUYTH010000123.1, from coordinate 37,096 downwards.
TTGTCTCCGAGATTGTAGGCTCTATCCCAATCTCTGAGCCAGGTAAGCTCCAGTTGATGTTGTGACTCTCCATCCCCCAGATAGACTATAATAAACGAACCATCTTCGGGGGTAATTCTCCTAACCTCCTCCAGCCCCAGAGCCTCTTTGTAAAAGGCGAGGCTTTTATTTAGATCCTTAACGTTAATGTTGTTGTGGACAAATCTGAATTTTGCCATATATCCTTCTATTTATCTTATAAAGTGCGACATCTGTTGAGGAATCTCAATGGAGAACTCAACCAACCCGCATATCTCTCCATTTTTGTGCCAAGGTGTCTGGTGAATAAGCTTTTTTACTCCGCTCTTCTCTATTGTGTAGGAGTTGGAGCCTCCGCTATCAAGCATATCCTCTATCATTTTCCACGATCTCTCTGTGTGGCAATCTTTAAGACTCTTACCGATAAGATCTCCGTATGATTCAAAAGTCTTTTTTGCCTTTAGGTTCTGGTAAAGCACAAAACCCTGTCTGTCACAAACTGTAACGGCACAGGAGATCTCTGCTGCCCATTCAAAATTATCCATAATAGATGTTAAGCCTTGTAAAAGGGTGCCTTTACTACAACTGCCTTTAGCAGCTTCTCTCTGATCTTGATGAAAATCTCGGAGCCTACCTTTGAAAATTCAGGTGTAACATATGCCATTCCAACAGCTTTTTTGATAGCCGGGCCCATTGTTCCCGAAGTTACAACTCCAATCTCAGCCCCTTTTGAGTCGCAAACAGGGTAACCGTGTCTTGGAATTCCCCTCTCAATAAGCTCAAAACCAACTAACTTCCTGGTGACTCCCTCATTTTTTTGTTTAAGAAGCAGATCCTTATCTGTAAAATCTCCCTTTGCCTCGCTGAATTTGGTTATCCATCCCAGACCGGCCTCTATAGGGGAGGTAGTGTCATCTATATCATTTCCGTAGAGACAAAAGCCCATCTCCAGACGAAGTGTATCTCTAGCTCCAAGACCTATAGGCTTTATATCAAACTCTTTCCCGGCCTCAAAAACAGCACTCCATAATTTGTCGGCATCTTTGTTGGCAACATAAATCTCGCATCCGCCCGAACCTGTATACCCGGTTGTTGAAAAGATTGCATCCTTAATTCCTGCAATAGTGAGCTTCTTAAATGTGTAGTACTCCATATCCTCTACACTGCTGTCACATATTTTCTGCATAGCTTTTAGAGCCAGAGGCCCCTGTACTGCAAGCTGGCAAATCTCGTCAGATGCATTGTAGAGCTCTTTTCCGGGAGTGATGTTAAACTTTGGAGCTACCGTGCAGAGATGGTCGTAATCTTTATCTACATTGGAGGCGTTAACTACCAGCAGGTAGGTTAAACTATCTATACAATATACCAAAAGGTCATCTACAATTCCCCCCTTCCCGTTTGGAAAGCAAGAGTACTGAACCTTACCCGGAGTAAGCACCGAAACATCATTGGAGGTTGTATACTGTAAAAAAGCAAGAGCGTTAGCCCCCTTTACCCAAATCTCCCCCATATGGGAGACATCAAATACTCCAACCTTCTCTCTTACGTGATTGTGCTCTTCGCTTATTCCAAAATACTCTACAGGCATATTGTAGCCTGCAAATGGAACCATTTTTGCCCCCAGCTTGATGTGCTTATCGGTAAATGCTGTTGTCTTCATTATTCTATTATAAATTTCTTTAGATTATTAATCAGTTGTGCATATTTTGACGAACATCATAAACCCAGATATCGTCCGGTCCAAAGTTTTGGTCACGCAACCTGTACATCTCGTTAAATGCAGTTCCCAATGTACCGTAAGAGGCAATTGAAACAACTCTGAAACCGTTTTTAAAATCTATCGCAGATGGTGAAAATCCTTTTCCTTTGAGACTTTCTATCATCCTTGTTGAGTTGGAGTAATCTTTAAAGCTTCCCAATATCACGTGATATCTGTTTGTCATATCTGCTTTTTTCATCTCCCCGGCAGGTTTGGCTTGAAGAGCCTTTATAGAATCTGTCTGTGCCCTGCTCAAAGAGTCAGCTATTGCCAATGAGTCTCTTAGCATAGCAGATGTATCCGGTTGTTGCTGATCTTTTTTAAGAGCTGCAATATCTTCCGAGGTAGCCATTCCGAGTTGTAATCTTACCCAGTCACACCCTGTAACTACCATAATTGCAGTCATCAGGATTAAAAAAAATTTCACCGTTCTCATAATTGATTAATCTTAAGGATTTTTCTCTATATACAAAAGTAACATATTTAGCTAAAAGAGAAAAATAAATGTATATTTGAATTTGTAAGGTTAAACAAACAGAGATATGTCTTGGATTAAAGAGCAGTTTTATGCAATTGTTAACATTTCGGACCACATAGATATTGAGAGCACTACAGAAAACATAAAGAAAAGCATTGTATTTAGGGGAATCAACGTGTGGATTCTCGCCTTTGCTGTAATTGTTGCTTCGGTAGGACTCAATGTAAACTCAATCCCTGTTATCATCGGAGCAATGCTCATCTCCCCGTTGATGGGGCCGATAATGGGTACCGGCTTGGCAGTGGGGATAAACGACACTCTCCTGCTAAAGCGCTCACTCAAAAACTTCGCAGTGATGGTTGTAATAAGTGTCGCCGCATCTACAACCTACTTTTTGATCTCACCCCTGGCACTTGCCGAACCTACTGAGCTTCTTGCCCGTACAAGGCCAACAATTTACGATGTCTTTATTGCGTTTTTCGGAGGTATGGCAGGAATCATAGAGAGTGCCCGTAAAGATAAAGGGACTGTTTTCGCAGGTGTTGCAATAGCAACAGCCCTAATGCCACCACTTTGTACTGCCGGATACGGTATTGCAAATGGCAGCTTCGCCTATTTTGGCGGAGCAATGTATCTCTTTATAATCAACTCACTCTTTATTGCCCTCGCAACATTTCTTATAATAAGATATTTAAAATTCCCATTTGTCCATTTTGCAGATCCTGCCAAAGAGAGAAAAGTAAGGCGAACTATAAGCCTGTTTGCTCTGATAATCATTGTCCCAAGCATATATAGCGGGTTCGTGGTTATCCGCGAAAACAACTTTAATCAGTCGGCCAAAAAATTTATCACTGAGAATAAAAATCTGGAAAACGGATATATCTACGATCATAAAATTGACCACTCAAAAAAAATCTCATCCCTGGAGCTCTCTATTGCCGGAGAGAGGTTAAGTGAAGCAAGAAAGGAGATTATGTTTGAGAATCTTGAAAAATACGGGATATCAAGAAATCAGGTAGTTATTAAGGAGAGCGCCGTCTATGATGGCAAATCTTCTGACGAAGCTGTACTAAAGAGCATCTTTGAAAGAGGCGATAAAGAGGTTGCGCAAAGAGAGGAAATAATCAAAACACTAAGCTCCCGTCTGGACTCAATAAAAAGCTTAGAGATTCCATACGAGCAGATTACAAAAGAGATTATGGCACAGCACCCGGGAGTAGTTTCGCTCTCCCTTGCCCGAGGTTCCGAAATTTTAATATCTCCATATGCAGCCAAAAATCAGATAATTGCAGTAATAAAATGGTCAGAACCACTCAATGATACCGAACTTAAAAAATTACAGGAGTGGCTCTCTGTGAGGCTCAATACCCCGAATATAAGAATCGTACAATCCAGATGATAAAAGCACTCATCCTCTTTAACCTTTTTTTCGGAACTATCTCCGCACAACCGGCAGATACCTTAAGGATGCTCTTTCTGGGTGATATTATGCAGCATAAAGAGCAACTTGAAGCTGCTTTGAATGAGAAGAGTCTCCCCGGCAAAAAGAGTCCGGCAGAACCCGACTCATATAACTACTCCTCATATTTCTCGCATCTTAAAGGCTATTTTGAAAAGGCGCATATAGTTGGAGTCAATATGGAGACAACCTTCGCCCCGCCCCCTTTCGCCGGCTATCCCTCATTCCGTTCACCAGGTTCACTTGCTGACGAATGTGTAAAGAGCGGAATAAATCTGATATTCGCTGCAAATAACCACTCTGCAGATGCCGGGAGTGCAGGATTACGGGGCTCAATTGAGACCTATGAAAGACTTAAAGTCCCTTATACCGGAATATACCGTTCCAGTGCAGATGAAGAGCTTTTGAATCCACTGATAATTGAAAAACAGGGGTTTAGAATTGCCTTCCTTAATTACACCTACGGAACTAACGGAATCAGAACCCCACTTCCATTTATTATTAAACGGCTTACATATGAACAAGTTGAGAGAGATTTAGCTTTGGCAAAAAGTAAGTCTGTTGACCTGATTTGTGCTGCCGTACATTGGGGTGAAGAGTATGTGACAGAGCCGGGTGAATATCAACTAAAGTGGGAGAGAGAGCTCTACTCAAAAGGGGTAGATATAATCATAGGTTCTCATCCGCACGTACCTCAGGATGTAGCTGTTTACAGAGATACCACCGGAAAAATATCTAAGATTACCGCCTACTCTCTGGGGAATGCAATATCTAATATGACAGCGAAAAACACCAGAATAGGAGTGATGCTTGAGATTGCTGTTACCCGGGACAGCACCGGAAAGAGAGAGATTTGCGAACCGCAAAAACATCTAATCTGGACAGTAAGACCAACATTAAAGGGTGAAAACTATTCAATTGTTCCAATCAAAGATTATCTTATAAACAGCCAAACAAAAGGCAAATTAAGAGAGCACGACTTAATTTTGAACTATTATAAACAATTCAATAAGGAATGACAGAGAGGGTTATAGAACTGGAAGCGATAGATCCGGTTGATATTTATGGGGTCAATAATAGAATTATTGACAGACTGTCCTATTTCTTCCCAAAACTTAAGATAGCAGCCAGAGGTTCGCAAATATTCCTCAAGGGGAGTGTTACCGATATGAAAAAATTTGAAGATAAGCTCAATGCTTTAATTGAGATAAGAGGGAGAAAAAGGAGACTTAACGAAGATGATGTAAACACTCTTTTTGAGGAGCAGGGAGCAGATTCAACAAGGTTAGTTGCAGATGATGACGGTGAGATAATTGTCTACGGAACAGAGGGTAAAATAATAAGGGCAAGAACCAAGAACCAAAGATTATTGGTGGAGAGCTACTCAAAGAGCGACCTGCTCTTTGCACTGGGGCCTGCAGGAACCGGAAAGACATATACAGCAATAGCCCTTGCAGTAAGAGCGCTTAAGAATAAAGAGGTTAAAAAGCTTATTCTCACAAGACCTGCAGTTGAGGCAGGAGAGAGGCTTGGATTCCTTCCAGGCGATATGAGAGAGAAGCTGGATCCCTATTTGCAACCACTATATGATGCACTTAAAGATATGATTCCTGCCAGAAGGCTCATTGAACTTATGGAGGAGGGGATAATTCAGATTGCGCCGCTTGCATTTATGAGGGGGAGAACACTGGAGGGTGCTTTTGTAATTCTGGACGAGGCCCAAAACACCACAATGGGGCAGCTTAAGATGTTTCTCACCCGTATGGGAAACAGCTCTAAGTTTATTGTAACCGGAGATGCTACTCAGATAGACCTGCCCAAAAAGAGCGACTCAGGTCTGTTGCGGGGGGTGGAGATGATTGGAAATCTAAAGGGGGTATCTGTGATCAATTTCGAAAAATGTGATATAGTAAGACACCCCCTCGTTACTCAAATTGTAGATGCTTTCGAGAAAAGTAAAGAGGATTAGATAGACTCTCCCAATTTAATGATTCTGCCTCCCCTTTTGCTTGCGGGTACTCCCCCGGATAGTGTCCACACTCCGTTAACAATCACCTCATTAATTCCTGTCGCAAACTGATGCGGGCTGGCAAAGGTTGCAGTATCTATAATTGTTACGGGGTCAAACACTACAATATCTGCAAAATAACCCGGCAGAATTGAACCTCTGTTCTTAAGTCCCAATCTTGATGCCGGGAGAGAGGAGCATTTTTTAACGGCAGTAGAGAGGTCCATCAAAGACTCCTCCCTGCAATATTTACCCAGAAACCGCGGAAAGGTTCCGTAAGATCTTGGGTGCGGCATACTCTGCGATAGTTTACCCACAGGAGAGTAGACGCTGCCGTCAGAAGCAGGCATTGCCAGAGGGTGAGAGAGAAACATCTTCACATTCTCCTCTGTCATAGCAAAGCCGATAATGCTCACAGATACATTCTCCTCAATGAGCAGGTCTCTGATAAACGGCCACGGCTCTTTCCCGGTAAGCTGGCAGCACTGCTCCACATTTTGCCCTATAAACCTCTTGTTTGAATCTACCCTGCAGGAGGTGACCACTACATTTGCGGGGCCGCCCAATCTTGCAATTCTGGAGAGTGCATACTCCCCTATCTTTTTGGATTTAGCTTCGTCTTTAAGGCGGGCTATTATCTCCTCCTTAGAGCCGTCACGGTCACTCAAAGGTATAAAAGTAGACATCCCTGTTGAGAATGCAATGTAGGGATAGCGGTCAAATGCAATATCTACACCATCTGATGCTGCCCTCTCTATCTGCTTGAGAAGAGCGGGTGCTTTATGCCAGTTAGCAGCGTTCTGCGCCTTAAGGTGAGAGATCTGGAGCCTTACTCCAGATTTTTTTGCTATTTCAATTGCCTCGGCAACAGCCTCCTCCACTCTATCATCTTCATTTCTCATATGTATTGCAAAGAGCCCGTTGTAATGTGCCACAACTTTGCAGAGTTGTGCAATCTCTTCATTGGAGGCGTATGAGCCCGGAGTATACTCCAATCCACAAGAGATTCCCAGTGAGCCCTGCTCCATTTGTACGGCAAGAATACTCTTCATTTGCTCCAACTGCTCATCTGTGCAACGGACATCTTTATCGCCAACAACAAACTGTCTTAAATCTCCCTGTCCGGTAAATGTGCCGAAATTTAACCCCAGCTTCTGTTGCGAAAGTGCCCCGTAAAAATCTCCGAGACTCTCCCATTTGGTTGTCGGGAATGGGCTGGAACCGCAGTTCCCTCCTATTTCTGTGGTTACTCCCTGATATATCTTACTATCTCCCAGTGGTGATTCAAAAAGATTACCATCTGTATGGGTATGAATATCCACAAATCCGGGTGAAACAGCTGCACCTTTTGCATCAATTATAACATCTGCACTATCTCCTAATGATGAGGCAATTGCAGATATTTTCCCATCCTTAATCCCTATCTCGCCGGGAAATGGTTTACCACCCTCTCCGTTGTAGATTACCCCTCCTTTGATGATTGTGTCAAAGCGGTTATTTGCCCTGAGAACTCCGCTGCTTGCATATCCCAGCCCGAATGCTGCTGTGGCAAATAGCGAACTTTGGATAAATTTTCGTCTGGAAATAGTGCTGCTCATAATATCTCTGTTTTAGGTTATCGAATTATTATACCGGAACTTTTGTAGACTTTGATGGTCTCTCCCTGCGAATAGACCAAGTATCCCTCAATTGTTGGGTCGCTCTCGATTATCTTAATTGCCTTCTCAATACCCGCTACCATAAACCAGGTTGCATAGGCATCTGCAGTCATTGCATCCGGGGCTGTCACTGTTGCACTTAAGATGCTCTCTTTTGCCGGATAGCCGGTAAGAGGATTGATAGTATGAGAGTACTTTTGGCCATCCTCCTCATAAAATTTCCTGTAGTTACCTGAGGTTGCAAGTCCCCCGCCCGAAAGCAGCAGAATATCCTGCAGATCTTCTCCCTGAATCATATTGCCATCTACAGGTCTGTCTATCCCCACGCTCCACTTTTTGCCTTTGGGGTTAGCCCCTTTGCAAAATATCTCACCTCCAACCTCAATCAGGTAATTTTTTATTCCAAGTTTCTCAAATTCAGATGCAATAACATCTGCAGTATAACCCTGCGCAATTGCATTAAAATTGAGAGTAACATTTGGAATTGTTTTTATCACATTAGAATTCACAATGGCGATTTTATCCATTCCTGTGAGCTGTAATGCCGAGTCAACTCTCTCTTGGGTAATGGTCATCTTGTTTTTAAACCCAAACCCCCATATATTGAACAGAGGAGCTGCAGATACATCAAACAGCCCGCCACTCAGTTTGTAAATTTCATAAGATCTATTGAAAACATTCCGGAAGAGAGTATCGATTGTAATATCTTCTCCGTTATTGATTTGTGTGATAAGAGACTCCTTATTGTAAACCGAGAGCGAGAAATCAACATCTCTGAGGATAGTCTCTACCAGGGAGTCAAGGGCAACGCCTATATCGTCACTGTGGGCTATATGATAGGTTGTCCCTTGCGTAAAACCGTCAATCATCCTGTACTCTGCTTTGGAACAGCTTGTAATTATCGAACCAGAAAGTAGTAATAGTGCGCAGTTTATAAATTTAATTCTCCAATATTTCATTAGGTGGTATACTTTGGCACAAATTTAGAATAAAAATAATATCTTTGCTACTTAATTCGACCTCAGTAAATAATATGAGAAAGTATTCAATTTTTTTTCTGTCACTGCTATTTTTAACATCACTCTCCTTTACATCCTGCAAGAAGGACGACACCGAAGATGATGAAACTCTATATATGGAAGGCACTCTTGTCTACACTCTTCCGGGTTATTTAACAGCTTTTCAGGAGGTAGAACTCAAGGCTACCGGCATAACAACCCCTACTACCGGCGCTACATATAAATGGCATACCACCGGTTTTGGAGTTGACTCGATTGTTGGAGAGAGTGTTAAGATTATTGCCCCCGGAGGGTATGGAGACTACTCGGTTATCCTTACTGTCTCCCATCCGGATTACGCCTCAAAAACACTATCCAAGACCACAATAGTAATAAACCCTAACGTTGAGGGTAGCTACTCAGGCACAATAAAAGGGCCAGGAACTCTTACAGATACTCGTGACGGAAAGATCTACAACTATAAACAATTTGATAAGTTATACTGGTTTACCTCAAACCTTCAGTGGGAAGGTGCCGGAAAAGCCTACAACAATGAAAAAGCTCTCGCTCCAATCTATGGAGTTCTCTACACCTGGAACGAGGCGACAGCAGGAGAGAGTAAAACCGGCCTTGGTAACGGCCCCAAAGGGGTGTGTCCACAAGGGTGGAGCGTTCCAACCAAGGAGGATTGGGAAAATTTAGGCGGGGCCCTCAAAGGGTCTCCAGTTATCTTTGACTCCAATTGGGCAGGACTTGGAGAGAAAGCCTCTGCAAATGCCAAACTAAACGGCATATCTATATGGAAGTACAGCCCTAATAACATAAAAAACAACACCATCGGCTGGAATGCCCTACCCGGAGGAAGCTCCTCCAACAACTTTAAGAGTTTTGCAAATATCTCTCAATTTGGATTCTGGTGGAGCTCATCCCAAAAAGACTCAAACAACGGAGAGTACCGTTTTATCCATTTTGACACCTCAGATTTTCCTTACAACTTTGCAGACAAAGGCTATATGGGAGCATCTGTCCGTTGCGTGAAGCTTGTTCAGTAGATAAGATTATTAACTAAAATTTTCAAGAATATGAAACTTTCAAAAGGCATCATTACACTGATTATTATTCTCGGTGTCCTGTTCTTAATATTTATGTGGGGAAAGAATGGCTACAATAAGATGGTTGGCCAGGAGGAGGGAGTAATCACTGCCTGGTCTCAGGTAGAGAATGTTTATCAGAGACGTGCAGATCTCATTCCAAACCTTGTTGCAACTGTTAAAGGCTACGCCTCACACGAAAGAGAGACTCTGGAAGGAGTTGTTAACGCAAGAGCAAAAGCAACTCAGACTACAATAGATCCAACAAATATGACTCCGGAGAGTATGGCTAAATTCCAGCAGGCACAGGGCGAACTCTCACAGGCAATCGGCAGATTGATGGTGGTTGTGGAGCAGTATCCGGTTCTCAAAGCAAGTCAGAATTTTTTAGAGCTTCAGGCACAATTAGAGGGTACAGAAAACAGAATTACAGTTGAGAGACAAAAATACAACGAGACAGCAAGGCTCTATAACACAACTATTCGTCTCTTCCCTAAGAATATTCTTGCCGGAATTTTCGGCTTTGAGAAAAAAGTGTACTTTGAAGCTCAAGAGGGTGCAGAGAGTGCTCCTGTAGTGCAGTTCTAGCCGTGGCCTCCTCAAAATATCTCAGCAAAGATGAGCAGGAGCAGATTGTAAAGGCTATTGAATCTGCAGAGCTCAACACATCTGGAGAGATTCGGGTTCATCTCGAATCTCTTTGCAGTGGTGATCCATACGAAAGGGCAGTCTACCTTTTCAATAAACTGAAGATGCATAAAACAAAAGATCGCAACGGCGTTCTTATCTATATTGCATTTGAATCAAAAAAATTTGCAATAATCGGAGATTCCGGAATAAATGAAAAGGTGCCTGATAATTTCTGGGATCAAGAGAAAGAGCTGCTGCTCTCTTTCCTTCAAAAGGGAGAGATTGCAAACGGACTTATTTCGATTATTGAAATTGCCGGAAACAATCTAAAGAGTTACTTCCCTTATCAAACCGACGACACTAATGAACAGAGCAATGAGATATCATTTGGTGAGTAGGCTGGTGCTTGTAGCATCCCTACTGCTCCTGCTACCTGCAGTTATCTTTTCTGCAGTTCCGCAAAAACCGGTACCCGCAGTTCTGGTTAACGATTTTGCAGGAGTTCTCTCTGCAAGTCAAAAGAGCGATTTGGAGAGCAGGCTGGTTGAGTTCTCTAAAACAACCTCAAACCAGGTTGTGGTGGTTATCGTAGCATCTCTGGATGGTATGGATAAAGCTCAGATGGCATACTCTATAGGAGAAACCTGGGGAGTGGGCGATGCCAAATTCAACAACGGAATTGTTATTCTTGTAAAGCCAAAAATTGGCAACGAGAGAGGAGAGGCTTTTATTGCAACCGGATACGGCCTTGAGGGTGCTCTCCCGGATGCAGTGTGTAAAAGGATCATTGAAAACGAGATGATCCCAAATTTCAAACTGGACAACTACTATGCAGGGATAGATGCCGCACTAATGGTTATATTACCTATTGCTGCAGGAGAGTACAGCTATCAGGAGTACAAGAAGGGTGAAGAGGGTGGTATTGCAGGAGCGTTAGTCATACTCTTTTTTGTCTTTATTTTTGTTGTCTTGGCAATAGGCAAAAAAGGTGGAAATACAACAAACCTTGGAAGCGGAGGTCGCAGAGGACCAAGTGCTCTGGACCTTCTTCTACTTGGCTCTTTACTCTCCGGAGGAAGAGGCAGTTCAGGTGGATTTGGCGGCGGATTCGGTGGTGGCGGAGGTGGTTTCGGGGGCTTCGGCGGCGGCGGATTTGGCGGCGGCGGTGCCGGTGGAAGCTGGTAACCTTAGAATGGCCCTACACTCTCAATGTTCCAAACACCTATAGAAGACTCAAGCATTACAAGAGCTTTAGACTTCTCGTAGATTGTTGAATAGAAGGAGAGCAGAATCTCGTCATAACTTCTTTGAGCATCCATAACCTCTATAAGGTGTACCTCTCCATTATAGTACTCCTCTCTTCTGGCTTCCAGAACCTCTTTTGCACTCTTGACTAAACCGGAAGTAAAGAGTTTCATCTTCTTATCGGCAAACAGATATGCATTAAATGCATTTACCACCTCACTTCTCACCTGCATCTGAGCTTGGCGGTATCTTATCTCTGCCTCCCTCTCATTTGCACGGGCAGCTAATATTTCACCTTTACCTCTGTTGAAAAGAGGAATCGGAAATGATATTCCAAATTCGATACCATTGTGTTTTGGCGCCGGGGCCAGCTCGTTTTTCACCTCTGCATTTACACCGTAACCTATGAAGATGTCAAACTCCGGGATTCTTTCGTTTTTGGCTGCATTCAGTGCATATTTAGAGAGATCTATCTCCTTGCGTGCAGCAATAATATCTACCCTGTTATTTATCGCAGTGTTGATAATCTCATTTAGATTATAACTTCTGTTATTCCATATGTTTTTCCTTTCCGGAATATAAACAGTGTCATTCCCGCCTGTCCCACAATAGTTAGAAATCTCCTGATAAAGGGCATTAAGCTCGCCTTCAATATCTAAAATCTCGCTATATAGGTTTCCGGTCTCGACTCTGTTTTGCAAAGCATCCAGGTCGCGAATTGACTCGTGCGCCCTTCTTATGCTGTCGGACTCCATCATCTTGATCTGATCTTTATAGCTGCTCTTGCGAAGCTCATACTGCTCTCTCAGCCGAACGGTCTCAAGCCAGGTGAGGGTTGCATCCTGTTGCAGTATTCTCATAAAATCTGCAAGCAACATAGCTGATATCTCCTTTGATGTGTGAGCCAGCTTCATTGCAGCAGATCTTCTGCCGGGAGAGAATGTCTGGCTTATCTCCACAATTCCGCCATATCCCATCTGCATATTGTTAAGCTCACTATTGTAGTAACCTAACCCAAGTGATGGGTTATTGAATACAGAGGCCGAGATAATCTCTGCATCTGCAATGTCAATTGAGAGCCTCTGTGATGCATACTCCAGATTGTTCTTCCGGACAATCTCAAGATATTCGGACAATTTAAGCTCTTTAAATAGCTGAGCATTAGCAGATATTGAAATTGCAAGCATCAGAAATGCCAAGACGAAGAGTTTTCTTCTAATAGTTTGTTTCATCTTTATATTTTCTTAGGTTGTTTATACTTAATATTTGACAAATAATTATTAATAATCTTACGCCTAAATCTTAGATTTTATATCAATTACTACAATCTCCGATTTTGTTCCTATTCGGAACTTTGGACCCCAAAGTCCAATACCCGAAGATACAAAATAGTGGGTATCTCCCTTCATCTTATAACCATATGAGAGCTCATACATCCACTTAACAATGAGACTACCGGGCCAAAATTGTCCGTTGTGGGTGTGTCCGGAGAGCTGTAGGTCTACCCCCTCATTTTGAGCCTGCTCAAGATTAAAGGGTTGGTGGTCCATAAGAATTATAGGCTTTGTTCTCTCAATATTTTTCAAAATCTCACTCAGCGGAGCCCTTTTTGAATTGGTTTTATCGTCACGTCCCACAATTTGAATGCTATCTCCCACAATTGCCACTGAGTCTATCAGCACATTAACTCCTGACGATCTCAAATAGCTGTAGATCTTCTCTTTCTCTCCTGCATAGAACTCGTGGTTACCGCTAATTGCGTAGGTGCCGTATTTAGACTCTATTTTGGAGAGCCGCCCTGCAACATCCCATCTGATTAGGGGTTCAAGGTTCATATCTGCAATATCACCCGCAATAAGTACAATATCTGCCTTCTCTCTGTTAATCATCTCTACAAACCTGCTTAAATCCTCTCCGTTTATACTTGAACCAAGGTGAAGATCGCTCATCATTACCAATCTTATTCCATCTCCGGGCAGAGCTTTCTTAATGGAGATCTCAAGCCTTGTAGCCTGAGGGTTGTTGAAGCTGTAGTTTCCGTAGAGCAGCAGAAGCGAGACACCGGTTATTGATACAATTGCAGAGATGGACTTGGCAGCAGCATAGTTCTCCTTTATAAATCGGGGGTAGATATCAAAAAAGTGGTTGAGAACTCTTATAAGATCAAAACCCAGAGAGATCAATAAAAAGTAGATAACGGCTACCAACCAGGTAAAAGCTACTGCAGATAGGGCTACCATTGCTGTTTGCGGAAGTCTCTCTCCGTAAAACATTCTCACAAAAAATGAGAGGGTAAGAGTCCAAAAAACAATAGAGTATAAATATCTTACAAATGCAATTGAGGGGAGAATCGAGAGCCCGCGTATGAATACATAGTAGTTATAGCCTATTACGAATGTGAGTATGAAGAGAAAAAATGCAATTTTCATATAAAAGTTTATGGATTAAAACACCTATATTTGAGTTTTGTTTATAAAAGCATATTAAGTTATGAACGAAAGGACTAAGATAGCAAAAAGAGTAACCTGGATTGGGTTCTTTGTAAATCTGCTCCTAACTCTGGCAAAACTTTTTGCAGGGATAATAGGCAAAAGTGCAGCTATGACTGCAGATGCTATTCACTCCCTATCAGATTTTTTAACCGATATCGTAGTTATCGCTTTTGTTAATATCTCAGGGAAGGAGTCAGACGAAAATCACCACTACGGACACGGGAAATTTGAAACTTTTGCAACCCTTATAATTGCTTTGGTTCTGTTTGGAGTAGGCGCCGGAATTCTTATAACCGGAGTGGAAAAGATTATCTCATCAATTGGAGGCGACAAAATTGAGCAGCCGGGAATGATTGCATTTTGGGCTGCCATTATTTCAATTATTTCAAAGGAGATACTCTTCCGCTACACGCTTAAAATAGGCAAAGAGATAAAGAGCGATGCTGTAATTGCAAACGGTTGGCACCACCGCTCCGATGCCTTCTCCTCAATTGGAACAGCACTTGGCATATCCGGTGCAATATTTCTGGGCGAAAACTGGAGGATACTTGACCCCATTGCAGGGGTAATCGTGAGTTTCTTTATTATGAAAGTTGCCGTTGAACTCTCCATTCCAAGTATTAAAGAGCTCCTTGAATCTTCACTCTCACAGGAGATTACAACTGAGATAGAGGCCATAATCACCTCCCATCCCGAAATCATTAGGTACCACCATCTTAGAACCAGGAAGATAGGCAGCATTTATGCGATAGATGTTCACATTAAAATAGATAAAGAGACAACCTTTGTAAGGTCACACGACATAGCCTCCGAACTCGAAACCGAACTTCGGAACCGTTTCGGCAAAGGAACCCAAACAAGTATTCACACCGAGCCGGTTTAAAAATCTTTCCCCGGAAGGGAAACTCGGGCAAAGCTACAGCAGTCCGGCAAAAAAGTCGTTGCCTTTGTCGTCCACCAATAAAAATGCAGGGAAGTTTTCTACCTCGATTCTCCATATCGCCTCCATACCTAGTTCGGGGTACTCAAGCATCTCAACTTTTTTAATGCTCTCCTGGGCAAGTATTGCAGCCGGGCCGCCGATGCTGCCCAGATAGAACCCGCCAAATTGCTTACAGGCATCTGTAACCTGTTTGCTCCTGTTTCCTTTGGCTATCATAATCATACTCCCTCCGTGGCTCTGGAAGAGACTTACGTAGGAGTCCATCCTCCCGGCTGTTGTGGGGCCGAATGAGCCGCTTGCAAATCCCTGCGGCTTTTTGGCAGGGCCGGCATAGTAAATGGGGTGGTCTTTAACATACTGCGGCAGCCCCAGCCCGGAATCTATCCTCTCTTTCAGTTTTGCGTGGGCACTATCCCTCGCAACTATAATTGTCCCGTTAAGAAGCAGAAATGTAGATACAGGATATTGTGACAGATTGGCTAGTATATCTTTCATCGGGCGGTTAAGATCAATCATAACGGCTCCTGTGTGAGTTGCCTCTACATTTCTCAATTTTTCCGGAATTAGTCTTGCAGGATTTGAGTCCAGAGTCTCCAGCCAGATACCCTCTTTGTTGATTTTGGCCTTAATGTTTCTATCGGCACTGCAGGAGACACCCATCCCTAGAGGGCAGGAGGCACCGTGTCTGGGCAGGCGTATAACCCTTATGTCGTGTGCATAGTATTTCCCTCCGAACTGGGCACCTATCCCCAGAGAGTTGGCAGCCTTGAGCAGCTTTGCCTCCAGTTCAAGATCCCGGAAAGCGTGACCCTCATCTCCCCCTTTTTTGGGAAGTTCATCCAGATATTTTGCCGATGCAAGCTTCACTGTTTTCATACACTGCTCGGCAGAGGTCCCCCCAATCACAAATGCAATATGGTAGGGAGGGCAGGCAGATGTCCCGAAGAGCTTCATCTTCTCTACAAGGTACTTCTCCATGGTTGCAGGGTTTAAAAGCGCCTTCGTCTCCTGGAAAAGGAAACTCTTATTTGCAGATCCTCCACCCTTTGCAACGAAGAGAAACTTGTATTCACTCCCGTTTGAGGAGTAGATATCTATCTGTGCAGGCAGATTGTTTCCGGAGTTCTTCTCTGTATACATATCGAGTGCTATGGTCTGGGAGTATCTCAGGTTATCCTGTTGGTATGTGTCAAATACTCCGTGGGCAAGAGCCTGCTCGTCGCCTCCACCCGTCCACACCTTATCTCCCTTTTTGGCAACAACTGTTGCTGTGCCGGTATCCTGACAAAAGGGTAAAACACCCTTAGATGAGATATCGGCATTAAGCAGCATTGTGAGTGCAACCGCCCTGTCATTCACACTTGCCTCGGGGTCATTCAGTATTTTAGATACCTGTTCATTGTGCTCCGGTCTCAACATAAATGCAATATCGTGCATTGCCTGTTTCGCCAGAACTCTCAGCCCCTGCGGGTCAACTTTAAGTATCTCCTCTCCATCAAAAGATGAAGTAGATACATATTTATCTGTAAGCAGATGATATTCTGTTTTGTCGGTTCCCAATGGGAACATCTCATTGAATTTAAACTCCATCTCTCTCAATTTTTATTTATTCTTCAGTACACAATTTATAAACAAACCAAACAGCAAATTGTGCGCCTCTCTCCTATTTGTAGAGGCAGTTCTCTCTAATTTGCACTGGAATTCTGCATTAAGAACTCTCTCATAAAGCCGTTAAGGCCTCCGTCCAGCACCTCCTGTGTGTCCGATGTCTCAAAATCTGTCCTCAGGTCCTTTACCATCTTATAGGGGTGAAGTACATAGCTTCGAATTTGAGAGCCCCACTCTATCTTCAACTTCTTCCCCTCCAGCTCTGCCTCTCTCTCCCTCTTCTTCTTAAGCTCCAGTTCATAGAGGTGAGACTTTAATATCCTCAATGCATTCTGCCTGTTATCCAGCTGAGAACGAGATTCTGTGTTCTCTACAGTGATTCCGGTAGGAAGGTGTCTAACCCTCACCCCGGTCTCCACCTTGTTCACATTCTGCCCACCGGCTCCACCGGAGCGAAAGGTGTCCCACTCAATATCCCCTGCATTTATCTCAATGTTTATGGTATCGTCTACAGCAGGGTAGACAAAAACAGAGGAGAATGTGGTCTGTCTCTTACCCTGAGCATTGAATGGAGATATTCTCACAAGCCTGTGAACACCGTTCTCGGCTTTTAGATAGCCGTATGCATACTCCCCTTCAAACTCTATGGTAACAGACTTTATCCCCGCCTCTTCGCCATCTACAATGTCGTAGATATGAACCTTATAGCCGTTTCTCTCACCCCACCTTACATACATCCTCATAAGCATAGAGCTCCAGTCGTTACTCTCCGTACCGCCGGCTCCCGAGTTAATCTTTAGAATCGCACCAAGATTATCTCCTTCGTAACCCAGCATACTCCTTGTCTCAAGAGCCTCGACCTTAGTTAAGAGACTTTTGAAGTGCCCGGTTATCTCCTCCTCCAGGGAGTTGTCCTCCTTGAGAAAATCTACCAGCACACCCAAATCCTCCATAAGCGTCTCTACCTCGGTATAACTCTTGACCCAATAATTTACTGCTGATGTCTTTTTAAGAAAGAGCTCTGCCTGAGAAGGATTTTTCCAGAAGTCGGGATCTTGTGTTCTCTGCTCGCTCTGTTGTAACTCTACTCTCTTGTTTTCGATGTCAAAGAGACCTCCCCAGCGCCAAAATCCGCTGACGGATCTCTTTGTACTGATCCGTTGTAAACATAATTTTATCTATTTTTTAAATCAATCTATTGCTGCAAAGTTAGCCAATAATCTGTTTACCGCACTCAAAACCTTCTCGTACTCAAAACCGCGGGAGAGTGCAAAGCGAATAAGTTTCGCTCTTATCTTCTCCCTATCCTCCTTTTTTAAGGTAGGCAGCTTCCTCTCCAAAATAGAGTTGAGCTTCTCCTCTCTCTGAAGCGGAGTTATTGTTGACATTGCACTCTCAATTATCTCATCCTCTATTGCCTTGCTCCTGAGTGACCACCGTATTTTTGCCGGCCCCCACCCACTCAAAGAGCTCTTGTCTCTAACAAATGATTGTGCATACCTGTTGTGGTCAAAAAACTTATCCTCTTCCAGAGATTTAATAATCTCATCTACCTCTTCCAAAGTTAGGGAGTATCTCTTTAGTTTATTTAATATCTCACTCCTGCAGCACTCCCGTACCGAACATATCCTCTGCATTGCAGAGAGAGCGTTGAGGCTCTTTTCCATTTCAGAGAACTCTTCTTTTGAAAAACCTCACAGTCTCACCTATCCAAAGCACAACAGAGGTGCCTGCTATAACCAACATCCAGTCACGAAATGTGAGCGGAACAGTTCTAAAAAGCTCTCCGCCGAACTCCACAATCAGAAGTTGACCGAAAATTATTGCACTTGCAACCACCATAAATGCAGGGCTTGCAAGAATCCCTTTAAAGGCAGATTTTCCCGTTAAAAACGCCTTTGCATTGAAGAGATTCCAGAACTGCAACATAACAAAGATTGTAAAGAAGAGAGAGATGTTATACTCAGATATCTCATTGTTTACATCTCCCAAATACCATAGCATCGTTAGAAGCCCTGCAATGAAGAGCAGAGCTGTAATTAGAATGTTGACCCTCATAGATGGGGTAACAATAAACGCCCCGGGGCTTCTTGGTCTCTCCTTGAGAACTCTTATATCCGGAGGCAGCGAAGCGAGGGCACCGGCTGCAAATGTGTCCATTATAAGATTTACCCATAACATTTGAGTAATAGTGAGAGGTATCTCCTTCCCGAAAATTGAGCCAAGCAGTACAACCACAAGAGCTGTTACATTTATTGTGAGCTGAAAAATGAGGAACCTCTGAATATTGCTGTAGAGTGACCTACCCCATAGCACTGCCGTTACGATTGAACTGAAGGAGTCATCCAGCAGGGTTATGTCGCTGGCCTCTTTGGCAACCGATGTGCCCGAGCCCATTGAGAGACCCACGTGGGCGTGGTTAAGGGCAGGAGCGTCATTTGTACCGTCACCGGTAACGGCAACCACTTCACCCAACCTCTGAAGCAACCGCACCATCCTCTCTTTATCTGCCGGCCTTGCCCTGCACATCACTTTAATGAAAGGGAGCCTCTCCATAGCCTCAATATCAGTAAGAGAATCAAAATCAAGCCCCGAGATTACTCCGCTTACCAGCTCATCCTCTCCAAGAATCCCTATCCGACGGGCAATCTCCCGGGCTGTTCCCGGAGTATCCCCGGTAATCATCTTCACCTCTATCCCTGCACCTACGCAATTGGCAACAGCTTCGGTAACATCCTCCCGCAGAGGATCTGAAATTGCAACAACCCCAAGATATGTAAGCCCACCCTCCTTAACAAGGCTCTCCACATCCTCTATGGCCCTGTCGGGTGAAATTTCACGATAACCAAAGCCCAGTGTTCTCATTGCCCTGGCCTGATATCCGGCAAGTATTGCGGAGACATCTGCGGGGTAGTCTGTTGTAAATGAAGCAACAATCTCCGGAGCACCCTTTACAAAAAGATGGTATCTCCCCGATTCGGGAGAGAGGGCAACTGTTGCCATATATTTTCTTTCAGTAGAGAATGTAAGTTGGTTTATAATCTTTGAACTCTCCCGTATTTTTAGATAATCTTTGCCGTTTTCACTGAGCCAGATTAGCAGGGCAGCTTCAGTGGGGTTTCCCAGAGTACGGATTTTTCCCTCGACAGATCTGTCCAGATGGGCCGTTGAGTTCAGGGCAATGCTACTCTCTATAATCTCCGGATTTTCAACAAAATGTTCAAATGAAACCCGCATCTGGTTTTGGGTAAGTGTCCCAGTTTTATCTGTGCAGATCACTGTTGCTGCTCCCATTGTCTCGGTTGCGTGCATCTTTCTTACCAGATTATTGCTGGTGAGCATCTTTCTCATACTAAGAGCAAGAGAGAGAGTCACTGCCATAGGTAGCCCCTCCGGTACTGCAACAACTATAAGAGTAACAGATACCATAAAATATTTAAGTATCTGCAGGGCCATATTACCATCAATCCAGGATGCAGACTCCAGCGGGTTATAGCCGACAAGGTATCCTATAACAAAAGATATTAGAGCCAGAGTGATAGCTATAAGAGCATATACTCCCCAGCTTAGTTTAGCAAAACCGGGATGTTTAACTCCCGGCCTCAGCAGCTCTACCCCCTCCATAATAATCGGAATCCAAACCTTTGCAATGGCAACAAACCCGGCAGCTATTACCGTAAAAAGGGTCCACAAAGGGGCAGCTCCGTAATGCGCCTCTCCTAAAAAGATATCTTTGACAAAGAGTGCTGCAAATGTCGCCACGGCAAGTATAAAACCGGCAAATCCGATAAACCTGGCCAGCCCCTCAAGCTGTCTGTTCAGAGGGGTAGGCTCATTGCTGATCTCGGCCGAGCGTCTTGCAACCTTTCCGTATTCGGTATTGTCTCCCACAGATGTTACCCTGCAGAGGCAATACCCCTCTAAAACCGTAGTGCTTTTATAGATCTGATTGACAGGATAGGTGGCTTCACTAGAGAGTTCGTTAGGGTTGACCCTCTTCCTCGCCAGTGGCTCTCCTGTAAGTGCAGATTCGTTTACGGAGAGGGAAACTGCCTCCAGAAGCTCTCCATCTGCCGGAACCTCCTCTCCTGCATCCAGGATTACAATATCTCCAACAACTATATCTCTCTTGGGAACCTCTGTAATAGAGCCGTCCCGAATCACCTTTACGGGATTCTCCTCATTAACCTTGTTGAGCAGATTGAATTTTTTCCCGGCATCTGCCTCAAACCAGAAGGAGATTCCGGTTGCCAGCAGAATAGCAAAGATTATCCCGATGGTCTCATAAATCTCTCCGCTGCGAATGGAGATTAACAGCGAGAGCAGCGCCGCTATTAATAGAATTCTAATTATCGGATCGTTAAATTTTCCAAGGAAGAGACGCCACATCGGCTCTCTTGGCGGTGGGGTTAGAATGTTCTCTCCATTGACTCTGCGGCTCTCTTTTGCCTGTTCATTGGTTAAACCTTTGTAATCTGACACATTAGAACTCCTGTTCATTGAACTCTTTTTTTATACTGTTTCCGCTCAACATACCACAGGCAGCCAGAATATCCTCCCCTCGTGAAGCTCTTATGGTA
Source organism: Bacteroidales bacterium (assembly GCA_030695165.1). Lineage (GTDB taxonomy): Bacteria > Bacteroidota > Bacteroidia > Bacteroidales > UBA932 > Bact-08. Next base: position 16,129 of record JAUYTH010000123.1, on the reverse strand, counting down.
GATATTACTCCCGCTCTGTTAAGTCTATCCCTGAAATTTTCTATGATAAGATCCGGAGAGCTTTTATACTGGAAATCCGGAATCTGATGAAATCTAATAAGGTTTACACGGCATTCAAGCCCTTTGAGCATTCGTGTAAGGGCATCTGCGTGTCTTTTTGTGTCATTCCACCCCGAGAACATAATATACTCAAAACTGACCCTCCTCTGGCCGGTAAAGTCATACTCCTTAATCATCGAGACAATCTCCTCAATCGGCCACGCCTTTTGCATCGGCATCATCTCTGCACGCTCCCGTTCAAAAGGGTTGTGAAGTGAAACAGCCAGGTGGCACTTTGACTCATCCAGAAATCTTCTCAATGTACTCCCAACCCCTATTGTAGATACGGTAACTCTTTTTGGGCTCCATCCAAAACCCCAATCAGATGTGAGAATCTGAGTGCTTCTTAGAACCTGTTCATAGTTGTCCAGCGGCTCCCCCATTCCCATATAGACCACATTGGTGAGTTTGTCGCTCTCCTTTACATTTATGATTTGTGATATAATCTCGCCCGCAGTGAGGTGCCCCTTAAAGCCCATCCTCCCCGTCATACAGAAGTGACAACCCATTTTGCACCCCGCCTGTGATGAGATGCATAGAGTAGCCCTATCTTCGTCCGGTATCATAACCGACTCAATGGGAGTTCCGGTTAGTGAGGAGAAGAGGTACTTTTTAGTTCCGTCTGCAGATATACTCTCCTCAAGTGGTGCATACCCTCCAACCTCAAAATGCTCGGCGAGCCTTTCTCTGGAACTCACCGAGAGGTTGCTCATCTGAGCGATATCTTTTACCTTTTTTTTGTAAAGCCAGTCCAAAATCTGTTTTGCCGTAAATGCCGGAAGTAACAGATTATCTGTTATTTCCCTGAGTTCGGGTAAAGTCGCTCCAAGTAACCATTTTTTCATCCTGCAAATGTAGAGAAATTTGAAAATCATTTGTTATTTTTGCAGGAATTTAAAACATAAACATTATGGCAAAGGAGAAGGAAGAAGTTAACAGAGGTGCCGGGATTAATCCCGAGAAGCTGAAGGCCCTGCAGGCCACGTTGGACAAGATTGAGAAGGATTACGGGAAGGGCACCGTTATGAAGTTGGGAGAGCAGCCAAAATGGGAGGTCTCTACTATCCCGTCGGGATCTATATCCCTGGACTTCGCTTTGGGAATAGGCGGATACCCAAGGGGAAGAGTGGTTGAGATTTACGGGCCTGAGTCCAGCGGTAAGACAACTCTTGCAATACACGCTATTGCTGAGGCTCAAAAAGTGGGAGGAATTGCTGCGATTATTGATGCAGAGCACGCTTTTGATAGAACATATGCAAAAAAGCTGGGTGTAGATGTGGATACTCTTCTCATTTCACAGCCGGATAACGGAGAGCAGGCGCTCGAGATTACAGACCATCTTATTCGCAGCGGTGCAATAGATGTAATTGTGATCGACTCGGTTGCAGCCCTTACCCCAAAGGCAGAGATTGAGGGAGAGATGGGAGACTCAAAGATGGGTCTTCAGGCAAGGCTTATGAGCCAGGCGTTAAGAAAACTCACTGCAAACATTAGTAAAACTAATACCTGCTGCATCTTTATCAACCAGCTCCGAGATAAAATCGGGGTTATGTTTGGCAATCCGGAGACAACAACCGGAGGAAACGCACTTAAGTTTTACTCATCTGTACGGGTGGATGTCCGCAGGATTACCCAACTAAAAGATGGCGAAGAGGCTACCGGAAACAGGGTTAGGGCAAAAATTGTGAAAAACAAACTTGCTCCCCCTTTCAGGAAAGCAGAGTTCGATATCGTATTTGGTGAGGGAATTTCAAAAATCGGAGAGATAATTGACCTTGGAGTAGACTTTGATATCATTAAAAAAAGCGGCTCGTGGTTCAGCTATGGAGATACCAAACTGGGTCAGGGAAGAGACACCGTTAAGCAGATTATTCTGGACAACCCTGCTTTGATGGAGGAGATAGAACAAAAAATACGTCTCAAACTACAGGAGAGCAGAGACTAAAACAGCTCAAAAAAAACAGATGGAAATTGTATTAAGCGGAATCCGGTCTACAGGACATCTGCACCTCGGGAACTATTACGGTGCACTCAGGAACTATATTAAGATGCAGGATAACTATAACTGCTTCTTCTTTATTGCAGACCTGCATTCATTAACCACTCACCCTCACCCAGATGACTTTCACGCCGGGGTTAGGACAATACTTGCAGAGTATCTGGCTTCCGGTCTGGATCCCGAAAAATCTGCAATCTTTGTACAGAGCGATGTTCCTGAGATACTGGAGCTCTATATTCTGTTGAATATGATCTCATATAAAGGGGAGCTGGAGAGGACAACATCATTCAAGGACAAGGTGAGACAGCAGCCAGACAACATCAATGCCGGGCTGCTCACCTATCCGGTTCTTATGGCCTCAGATATTCTTATCCACAGGGCAAACCTGGTCCCTGTCGGTAAAGATCAGGAGCAGCATCTGGAGATGGCACGAGTGCTTGCAAGAAGGTTTAACACTTTTTACAACTCACCGGTATTTCCGGAGCCAAAAGCCTTTAACTTCGGAGACGATCTGGTTAAGGTGCCGGGGTTAGACGGAAGCGGAAAGATGGGCAAAAGCGAGGGTAATGGAATTTATCTATGTGATGATGAGCAAACTATACGAAAGAAAGTGATGAAGGCAGTAACAGACAGCGGCCCTACGGAGCCAAACAGCCCTATGCCGGACTCTGTTGCAAATCTGTTTACACTTCTCAATATTGTCTCCAAAAAAGAGAGTGTAGCCCACTTTATGGAGAGCTACAACAACTGCACAATACGCTACGGAGATCTTAAAAAGCAACTTGCAGAGGATATCTGCGCTCAGACGCTCCCGATTAAAGCGAGAATAGAGGAGATCTACAAAGATGAAGACTACCTGCGTAAGGTGGTAAAAAGAGGAACAGACCTGGCCAGAGAGAGTGCGAACGCAACTCTCAAAGAGGTTAGAAAAGCAGTTGGCTTCAGGAGCTTCCTTAACAGTGATGATTAGTAAAGAGACTATAGAGAAAATACTGGATGCGGCACAAATTGTTGATGTAGTCGGCGATTTTGTTGCATTGCGAAGAAGGGGGGCAAACTATATGGCTTGCTGCCCTTTTCATCACGAAAAGACACCCTCCTTCTCAGTCTCTCCCTCCAAGGGAATATTCAAATGCTTCGGTTGCGGGAAAGCGGGCAACTCGGTCAATTTCGTTATGGAGCACGAACAGCTGGGTTATGTAGATGCTCTTAAGTTTCTCGGAAGAAAATACTCCATCGAGATAGCAGACAGGGAGGAGACAGAGCAGGATGCCCAGAACAGATTAAGGTCGGAATCTCTGCTGGCAGTCACCCAGTTTGCTCAGGAGTTCTACACAGACTCTCTCTGGAATACAGACCAGGGGGTGGCTGTTGGTCTAAGTTACTTTAAGGAGAGGGGTTTTGACGAGGCACTTATTAAGAAATTTATGCTTGGCTGGGCCCCCTCCGGTAGGGATTCGCTCAGTAAAGCAGCTCTAAAAGCGGGTTACAAAAAGGAGTTTCTTATTGCCGCAGGGCTCTCCATTGAGCGGGACTCAGATAAAGAGCTCATAGACCGTTTTTACGACAGAGTTATGTTCCCTGTCCACTCAATCTCCGGAAGGGCAATTGCCTTTGGAGGCAGAACACTTCGGGCAGATAAAACAGTCGCAAAGTATATTAACTCCCCAGAGACCGAGATATATATCAAGAGTAGAACTCTCTACGGAATTTTCTTTGCAAAGAGCTCTATCACCAAGATGCAAAAATGCTATCTGGTTGAAGGTTATACCGATGTTCTGGCATTTCACAAATCGGGTGTAGAGAATGTAGTGGCATCAAGCGGCACATCCCTTACCACTGAGCAGATTCGTCTCATAAAACGATTTGCCCCTGAGGTGACAATTCTTTACGACGGAGATGAGGCCGGTATCAAGGCCTCTCTACGGGGTATAGATATGCTTCTGGAGGAGGGGCTTCGCATTAAGGTGGTTCTCTTCCCGGATGGGGAGGATCCGGACTCCTTTGCAAGAAAGAACAGCCCGGAGGTTCTCAAACAATTCCTCCAGGATAATCAGGAGGATTTTATAGCTTTTAAAACCAGGCTGCTATCTGCAGAGACAAAAAAGGACCCTATTAAGAGGGCTCAGCTTATTCAGGAGGTGGTTGCCAGCATAGCGGTTATCCCGGATGCCATAAGCAGGGCTGTCTACATAGAGGAGTGCTCTACCAGGCTAAATATCTCTGAGGAGATTCTCTCTACCGAGGTTAAGAAGTTGCGCAAAAAGAGGCAGTACGGAGCCTACTCAACTGAGTATACCCCTGCTCCCGAGCCGGGAGTTCCGCTCTATTTTCCTGTTCTTGAGACAGGAGAGAGGCTGCCCGAATTTATCACCAACACCTATTGCGAACCTGCAGAGAGGGAACTTCTCTACTATCTAATAAAATTCGGCGAACACCCACTCTATGGAGCAGACGAAGAGAATCCGGCATCGGTCACTGTCTCTCAGTTTATCCTTACAGAGCTCTCTAATGACGATCTTGAACTTCAGAACCTTATATACAAAAACATCTTCGACGAGTACTATCTTGTAAAGGAGATTGGTCAGCAAGAGATTCAAAAACACTTTCTGAACCACAGAAATCAGGATTTTGTAAATGTGGTGCTGGATCTTCTCCATAAGGAGCATAACCTCACAATTAAACAATTTGTTGCAGAGATACCTCCCGAGGAGCATCTGCTCTCCACTATGGTTCCAAAATCTATCCTCATCTATAAAGCCAAGATTACTGCAATAGCCTATCAAAATCTCTGTAAAGATCTCTCCCTGGCAGAAAAAGATAAAGACAGCATACGGCAGAACGAGCTTATGGAGCAGCTTCAGATATTGATGCACATTCGCAACTCCTTCTCCAAGGAGCTTAAGAGATTAACAATTTAAGATTTTTCTTAACTTTGTCGCCTAAATTTTTCCAACTGATGAACAGCAACTTTAAACGACACCTAATCACCGCAGCTCTGCCCTATGCAAACGGAGCAGTACATATTGGACATCTTGCAGGGGTTTATATTCCTGCCGACATCTATGCAAGATATCTACGAATGCGGGGAGAGGATGTCCGTTTTATATGCGGGTCGGACGAACACGGTGTTCCAATCACCATCAAGGCAAAACAGAACAACTGTACACCTCAGGAGATTGTGGACAAATACCACCTTATCATTAAAGACTCATTTGAGAGGCTTGGAATCAGTTTTGACATCTACTCCCGGACAAGCTCTGCAATACATCATAAAACAGCATCTGAGTTCTTTAAAAAGCTATATGATGAGGGGAAGTTTATAGAGAGGGAGAGTGAGCAGTATTACGACGAACAGGCCAACCAGTTTCTTGCAGACAGATATATCTGCGGAACCTGTCCAAAATGTATGGCGGAGGGGGCATATGGAGACCAGTGCGAGAAGTGCGGCACTACTCTAAGCCCAACCGAGCTAATAAATCCAAAATCTACCCTAAGCGGCAATGTGCCCATAATGAAGAGTACTTCACACTGGTATCTGCCCCTTGACCAATATGAGTCCTGGCTTAAAGAGTGGATTCTTGAGGGGCATAAGGAGTGGAAAGTGAATGTTTACGGGCAGTGTAAATCTTGGCTCGATGGCGGGTTACAACCCAGGGCTGTGAGCCGTGACCTGGATTGGGGAGTTCCGGTTCCTGTGGATGGTGCAGATGGAAAGGTTCTATACGTTTGGTTTGATGCTCCTATAGGATACATCTCCAACACTATAGAGCTTATGCCAAACGATTGGGAGAGGTGGTGGAAGAGTGAAGATACCAAGCTTGTGCACTTTATTGGTAAAGACAATATAGTTTTCCATTGTATTGTTTTCCCCGCTATGCTCAAAGCGTACGGCGATGGTTACATCCTTCCGGAAAATGTTCCTGCTAATGAGTTCCTCAACCTTGAGGGCAACAAAATATCCACCTCCCGTAACTGGGCAGTGTGGCTCCACGAATATCTGGACGAGTTCCCGGGTAAGGAGGATGTGTTAAGATATGTACTCTGTGCAAATGCTCCCGAAACAAAAGATAACGACTTCACCTGGAAAGATTTCCAGACCAGAAACAACAGTGAACTGGTGGGAATTTTTGGCAATTTCGTAAACAGGGCAGTAGTTCTAACCCACAAATATTTTGAGGGGGAGACCCCTGCAGCGCTAAACTGTTTAGCTATTGACGATGAAGTTCTCTCTCAGATTCCTGTTCTTAAAAAGAGCATAGAGGATAATCTGGAAAACTATAAGTTTCGCGAGGCTCTGCGCGAGGCTATGAATCTGGCTCGCCTTGGAAACAAGTACCTTACAGATACAGAGCCCTGGAAGGTTGTCAAGACAGATCCGGAGAGGGTTGCAACCATTCTCAACATCTCCCTGCAGATATGTGCCAACCTTGCAATTGCATTTGAACCGATACTGCCGCATACAACCAAGAAGCTGCGCTATATACTCAATATGAAAACCAGCCGTTGGGAAGAGTTCGGGAATATCTCTATTCTGCATCCCGGTCATAAACTCAACGAGGCAACTCTGCTTTTTGAAAAGATTGAAGATAGCGAAATAGAGTTTCAGGTTGCAAAACTTGAGGCGACCAAAAGTTCAAACGATGCTCAGCAGGCAGACTCTTCTACTTCCGCTACACCACCACCTGCCGAACCGCTTAAAATTGAGTGCACATACGACCAGTTTTCGCAGATGGATATTCGCACCGCAACAGTGCTTGAGGCAGAGAGGGTACCAAAAACAGATAAACTTCTTAAGTTAACAATAGATACAGGGCTTGATATCCGCACTATAGTGTCAGGAATTGCAGAATACTACTCTCCTGAAGAGATGGTCGGAAAACAGATCTGCATACTTGCAAATCTGGCTCCGAGAAAGATCAAAGGGATCGAATCCAAAGGTATGATTCTTATGGCCAAAGAGGAGAACGGCAAAATGAAAATTGTAAGCCCCGAAGAGAGGCTTGAGAACGGCTCTACTATCAGCTGAGTTTGAGTAACTCCCTCTCCTCTTTTGAATAGAGTATCCACTCAAGTATCGGACGAAGTTCATCCTTGAACACTATTAAAAGTGCAATAACTGCAATAAGCAGGAAAATAACCACCAATATAGTTATAAACCTCTTCACAAACTTGCTGCTCCCCTTTTTTACAGGTTCTGCTGCAGCCTCGCTCTGCGGCACCGCTCTTGGGGTTGGTGCTGGTGTGCTTACAGGCTTTTGAACAGGCTTCTGCTGTGGTCCCGGAGTTGTTACCGAGACAGGTTGTGGTCTTGGGGTAGCAACTGGCTCAGGCATTGGAGTAACAACTGGTTGTGGTGTTGGGGCAGCCTCCTCATCAATTGAGATAAGATCTTCAAGCCCTCTCTTACTCTCATAAGCAGAGACTTCAGATGCAGTGGTCTCCTCTAAATGAGACTCAATTATCACTTCCGGATCGAACTCCTCTGAGCCGGCCTCCTCTATAATACTCTCTATGTCTGTTCCTATAGCGGACAACCCCAGAAGATCTTTAGGTATTCCTTTGAAGAACCTCTCAACAGGCTTACCGGTAAGCTTCTCTACCTCTCCTTTTTTGGAAAGTACTTTAATGTTAATAGGGGCAAGACCGTAACCCTCCACATAATTGAAAAGATCTTTATCTGCCACAAAAAAGTAGTCATTTTGCTCGGTGGCTCTCATAGTGCCGAACCCGGGAATCTTGTATGTTTTGTTAGTGCTAAGATCTACCTTGACTCTTTTTATAAACTCGGTGATCTCGTGCTTAGCTATATCCTCAGCTAATTCCCTCTCTTTTGCGTATCTGCCTTCCAAAAGACCATCATTCCAGCACTCACTGGAACGAAACAGTATTCTTCTGAATGGGGGGTGAATAACCAATGCTCTGTCCGAAAAGACAGATGGTGCCATCTCTGCAATAAAACTTCCCATACCAGGCAGCGATACTCTGTCATTTTCGAGTATAAGCTCCTTGAGAATATTTGAGAAAAGGGTAATATCCATATTTGGTTGCTATTGTGCAAAGTTAAAAAAAATGTAACTAAAATGATGATATTTTAAAATTCTCGAAAATAGTGATAAAAGATTTGCAGTTTTATAAAATTCCATTTACATTTGCAGTCCCAAAAAGGGAAAAACAAATTCCTCGTTAGCTCAGTTGGTTAGAGCACCTGACTGTTAATCAGGGGGTCCTAGGTTCAAGTCCTAGACGAGGAGCTTAGAATTAAAAGAGTTACAGCGTTAATATGTTGTAACTCTTTTTCATTTGCATACGATTTGCATAAAATACCCCTCTATATAAATAGCCGTAGGGATAAATTAATTTTAACAGAAATAAAACTTTCAAATGTAAAAGCGCGGAATACGAAGAAATTACTAAACAATCGAAATATATTGTGGGAAAACAAATTATCATACTATTAATTTATTATTTATATTTAAACGTCAAAAGATTAGTGATAAAAATGAATAAAACAACGACGTAAAATTATATTCAAAATAAAACGAAAGAGAAGGAGCCTAAAGAATCAATTTTTTTTATAAAACCCAAGAATACTATGAATTTTTTTAAAGCTATTATCCTGTTAATCATTCTAGGTGTAATGTTTTGTTTTACATTTAGTTGTAAGAAAGATTCTCCAAAACTTAATCCTACCGGTACTGTCTCCGACATTGACGGTAATGTGTATAAAACAGTAACAATTGGTACACAGGTATGGATGGCCGTAAACCTGAAAACAACTAAGTATCGGAATGGCAATTCAATAGGCACAACTAATCCAGCTACATTGAATATTTCTGCTGAAAGCACACCAAAATATCAATGGGCGAATTATGGTATTGAGAGTAATGTTGCGACTTATGGTAGGTTGTATACATGGCATACAGCAACAGATAGTAGAGGGATATGTCCAACAGGATGGCATTTGCCAAGTGATGCGGAATGGACAACATTGACTACATTTTTAGGAGGAAATAGCATAGCAGGTGGCAAGCTTAAAGAAGCAGGTACAAGCCACTGGTTAAGTCCTAATACAGGCGCAACCAATAGCTCCGGTTTCACAGCCCTTCCAGGTAGCGACCGTCTCAGCAGTGGAGCATTCTACGATTTTGGCTACTACGGTGGCTGGTGGAGTTCTACTGAGGCCGGTGCAATCTACGCCGGGTTCTGGTCAATTTTATACAGTACCAGCGAAGTATCCAGAAACAACAGCTATAAGACCTTCGGGTTTTCTGTTCGTTGTTTGAGGGATAACTAGACAATTTGTCTATTAGGTTATTAACGTGAAGCGGTCGAATTTTCTTCAACTATCTTTCTGTGAGAATTTCAGAAAAAACAAAGATCAGATCGTATATTCCCTTTTTACAGTTACCCCGTGTGGCAAATTTATTGATTTGTAATGGTTTTCTCCAGCAAACAAAAACACAGGGTTTTGTGTTAATATACTTTAATAACGCTGTACTTAAAAAACGATCCGGTTTTAATATTCACAATATTTGAAAAGTAGAAATGGAGAGATTAGTAACATCCAATTTGAAAATAGGAATTATTGCAGGTGGACAACTCGGGAAAATGCTTATTCAGGAGGCCAGCAAATGGGACATCATAACATATGTTCTTGACAACGATGAGCATTGCCCTGCAGGAAGTATAGCCTCCTATTTTATCAAAGGCAACAACCTGGATTTTGAGTCAGTTTACCAATTTGGGAAATTGGTAGATGTGTTAACCTTTGAAATTGAAAATGTTAATATTGAAGCTCTTAAGAAATTAAAAACAGAAGGTCTTAGGATTGTGCCTGACCCAGAGATATTAGAGTTAATTCAGGATAAAGGGTTGCAGAAAAATTTTTATAAAAAGAATGGAATTCCAACCTCTGCCTACAAAATTTTTGACTCCAAAACAGCTATTTTGAATGGTATTGAAAAAGGTGAAATTAGTTTTCCCTTTGTGCAAAAATTAAGGAGAGGAGGATATGACGGACGTGGAGTAGCAGTAATAAACGATAATAGTGATTTGATAAAAATACTTTCAGGGGCATCTGTAATTGAAGAAAAAATTGAGATAATTAAGGAGATTTCTGCAATCGTTGCACGAAACAGAAAAGGCGAAATTAAATGTTATCCTATTGTCGAAATGCTTTTTGACCCAATTGCAAATCTTGTAGACAAATTAATTTGCCCTTCCTCTATAACAGCTGAACAATCCGAAAAAGCGATTATTTTTGCAAGTGAAATTATTGAGTTGCTAGATATGGAAGGTCTTCTTGCTGTTGAGTTCTTTATAGATTCAAAAGGCGAAGTTATTGTAAACGAAGTTGCTCCCCGTGTGCATAACAGCGGCCATCATACTATTGAAAGCATAATTACATCTCAGTTTGAGCAACATCTGCGTGCAATACTAAACCTGCCTTTGGGAAGCACAAAACTTAAACTCCCTTCTGTGATGATTAACATATTAGGAGAAGAGGGCTACGAAGGAGCAGTAATCTATGAAGGATTAACTGAGAGTATGGCAATTGATGGAGTGAAGATCCATTTATACGGAAAAAAATTGACTAAACCCTACCGAAAAATGGGGCACGTAACTATTCTTTCCTCTTCGTTGGAGTGTGCGCTAAAAAAAGCAGAAAAAGTAAAACAATTAATAAGAGTAAAGTCATGGAAAGAGAGTCAGTAAACACCTCTGTTGAATGTAAGGTGCAGATTGCAGCTTCCTCCAAAACCGCTTATGGAGATAAGAGTATTGCCATCCTGAAAGAAAAATTTCTATTTGTTTTGTGTCTGCTAACTCTTTTTAGTCTACACGCCTTTTCCCAATCAAAATATGAAAAAGAGTTTCGTATTAAGGAGTCAGATGTACCATCGAGAGCTCTCTCTTTTGTTGACTCAATAACCTTCGACTCCAAAATTAAATGGTACAAGGAGATAGGTTTAGACCATATTACATTCGAGGCTAAAGCAATTTCAAATAAAGAGAGGCACAGCATTGAGTTTTCTGAGAACGGAACATTTCAGGATATTGAAATTGAGGTAGATATATACAAAATTCCCTCTTACATCTATTCAAAAATAACAGGGATTTTGACTCTAAGACACAAAAAACATAAAATAGAGAAAGTTCAAATACAGTATACCGGAGAACGAGATGCAGCTCTGAAGTTTTTAAGAGAGAACAGGAATAACTCTAATTCCATTACAATAAGCTACGAGATTATTATCTCTACAAAAATTGATGGGAGTTTTGTTATGATGGAGTATCTTTTTTCTGAAAAAGGGGAATATCTGCAAAACAACCAAATAATTTCGAAAAGAAAAGATACTATTGACTACTAAATATGAAAAGACTCTCTATTATACTCATACTCTCTGCATTTTCGGTTATTTGTGCCGCTCAAACCGGCAAACAGTATGGAGTTATGCCATCGATAAACTTACTTAAGCAATTCCCTAAAAACTGGTCAACAAACTTTAAGCTTGAATCAAGGCAATCTCTTTATAACCAAATGCTGAAATATGACTATTTGCTAACAGAGCTATCCTTGGTAATAACAAAACGGATTGCTCCAAATATTACAATAGGTGCCGGTTATTTAATAAGGGCAGAAGATGATGAGTTTAAAAACAGAGCTATACAACAGATTAGCTTTGGCAAAAAGTATCCCGGCTTTCGTATGGCACATAGGTTTATGACTGACCAAACTTTTGGAAAGAGCTCCGACACTGAATTTAGACTGCGATACAGGATATCTTCCGAAATTCCTTTGGAAGGAGAGTCAATTGATGTAAAAGAGTACTATCTTAAAATCAATAATGAATATCTTAACTCTTGGCAAAAAAGTGATTACGACCTGGAAATCAGATTAGGGGCTCTTATTGGTTACTCTATCTCTTCAATAAATGATTTGGAAATTGGCATAGACTATAGGTTAGACTCATTTATTAGCGGGAATAGAAGAGAGAGAATTTGGCTAAGCATAAATTTTTTCCATTCGCTATGAAATAAATAAAGTTTAATTATTTGATTTTAATTGAAATAAGCAGAATCATGGACAGAATAGTAGTAAGTATAGTAATGGGGTCTGACTCCGACTTACCCATAATGAAGCAAGCTGGAGAGATGCTTGATAAATTTGGTATAGGATATGAAATTGATATAGTTTCGGCACATAGGACGCCGGAAAAATTATATGAATTTGCATCAAATGCACACCGTAGGGGAATTGTTGCAATAATTGCTGGTGCAGGAGGTGCGGCTCATCTGCCTGGGATGGTGGCGGCCATCTCTCCTTTGCCTGTAATTGGTGTTCCAATAATGTCGAGTAATTCTATTGACGGGTGGGACTCCGTTCTTTCCATTTTGCAGATGCCTGGTGGAGTACCCGTTGCAACTGTTGCACTTAACGGAGCAAAAAATGCAGGTATTCTCGCTGCTCAAATTGTATCTACAATGGATAGTTCAATACAATCTAAAATTTTACAGTATAAACAAGGATTGAAAGAACAGGTACACTTAAAATCAAATAATCTTAAAACATCCCTTAGAACAGAAGGAGATAAATGAGGAGATTATTAACAGTATTGGCCTCATTTATTATAATGCTTTGCATAGGCAGTGTATATGCCTGGAGCGTAATTGCATCGGAACTAATTGATAAATACGGCTTTTCTGTTTCTCAGTCTCAGCTAATATTTGGAACTCTAATTGCCATATTTCCTGTTACAATGATTTTTGTTGGACAATTAGGGAAAAAAATAGATCCCAGATATTTCGGCTATACATCTGCCTTAATGTTCTCTTTAGGATATTTTTTAGCAAGCTGTTCTGATGGAAATTTTATAACAATTTGGATAGGCATTGGATTTATGGCTGGAATAGCCACAGGTTTCGGTTATTGGATTGCTCTTACCTTGCCTGTTCAATGGTTTCCCGAAAAAAAAGGTCTTATCACTGGTATATCAGCAGCAGGATTTGGTTTGGGGGCAGTATTTATGTCGGAATTATCCGAAATATTGCTGAAAAGCGGTTATAATCTGCTACAATTGTTTAAGATTATTGGCATATCATATGGTTTGATTATTTTTATTTCATCAAACCTCATTTTTCAAATTCAAACCAAATCAGGCAATAGTGAACAACCTGCTAAAGCAAAGGATTTTATAAATTCAAAAATTTTCAGAATACTTTTTCTCGGTATATTCCTGGGAACTTTTGCCGGTTTGCTTATTATTGGAAGTTTAAACATTATTGGAAGTCAATATAATATCTCTAATCATAATCTTGTTCTTGGCGTTGCATTATTTGCCATTGCAAACTTTGCCGGCAGACTTATTTGGGGTGTTTTAAGTGACCATTTAGGAGCAAGTTTCAGCATATTCTTGGCTCTTTTATTCCAATCAATCTCAATTTTTTTATTGAATGTTTTTACCCTAACAGATATTTCGTATTTAATCCTCTCCTTTTTTATAGGTTTTGGATTTGGTGGTAACTTTGTTCTTTTTGCGAAAGAGACTGCTCAGGTATATGGGGTGAAAAACTTAGGTTTTATTTACCCTTATGTGTTTATAGGTTATGCAATTGCAGGAATAGCCGGTCCTATTAGCAGTGGCCTTATGTACGATTTCTCCGGTTCGTTTTTCTATGCCATTATTCTGGCAAGTTTTATGAGCCTTGCCGGAAGCCTACTCTTTTTTAACCATTTTTTAAAATCTAAGTCCTAGTACTTTTTGCTCCAATTTTAATGCTACTGTTACTAAGTAAAAGCGTTAACACAAAACCTATTGCAAGAAGTATGGTTCCTATTGAAAATGCGTAATTAGCCGCGTTTTGCGAAAAATTGTCCTTCATAAACCCAACTATCTGCGGTCCAAGAACACCCCCGGCAGACCAGGCAGTTAGAATGGTTCCGTAGACTACCGGCATCAGCCTGTCAGAAAAAACCTCTCTTATATAGGCCGGCATTGTTCCGAATCCTCCTCCGTAACATAGCAAAACATAGCAGACAAGCAGTGCAAAGATGTAGGGGTTTGTAACAAAGAGCAGAGTTATAAACACAACCAGCTGACTCCCTAATATCAATCTAAAAGTCTGAATCCTTCCGATCCTGTCTGATACTCCTCCCCAGAAAAATCGGCCTATTCCGTTAAAGATAGAGCTTACAGCAATGAGTGTCCCACCAATTGCCGCCAGCGAAACAGGGTCGCCTCCCGGTCTGTAGCGGCTCCACAGATCCTGCATCATAGGTGACTGGAAGCTGATAAACATTATACCCGCAGTAATATTGACAAAGAAGACCACCCAAATCATTGCGAACTTGGATGTAAAGATTGCCTGTTTTGCGGTGATCTCCACAGATCTGTTATTATCTACTGCAGATATCTTAACAGCAGGTGTATAGCCTTTTGGTAAATACCCGGCTGGTGGTTGTTTAATAAAGAGGGCGGCAATAAGGCCAAGTATCAGAATTATTGCGCCAATTATAAAAAACGAGGTGATAAGGTTGCCATCTGCAATGTTCAAAACAGTAGGTGCAATAAATTTAGACATTACCAGAGCTCCAAAGCCAAACCCCATAACCACCATTCCGGTAACAAGCCCTTGTTTATCCGGAAACCATTTTGATGCCGAAATGACCGGAGTCACATAGCTCATTCCAATACCCCATCCTCCAACAACTCCAAATCCTAAAATTAGAGCCGGCAAACTATGGAATTTAAGTGCCAGGCTTCCCAGAATAAACCCTGTCCCGTACATAATTGCACCAATTACAGCCAGTTTTGTGGCCCCATATTTGGGAAGGTTTATCCCGCTCCAGGCAGCAGAGAGTCCCAAAAACAGAATATTTGTGCTAAAGACCCAGGCCACACCCGAATTTGTCCATCTGTAAGTCTCAACTATCGGTTTCTGAAAGAAGCTCCAGGAGTATACAGTCCCCAGAACAATCATTAAAATTGTTCCCATCACAACCACCAGCCACCGGTTTTGTTTTATCGTTTCACTCATATTATTTTTATAATTATCATCTTATTTATACTCTTCAAATGTAAATTTAAATATTAAAATTATTATATTTGATAAAACTAACCTAATGAAAAACTTCATCATTTTCGGCCCTCCGGGAGCGGGTAAGGGGAGCCAGGCAGTGATACTGGCAAAGAGATATAATCTTAAACACATCTCAACAGGTGACATTTTAAGGGAGGAGATTAAAAACGGAACAAAGCTCGGTCTTAAGGTCAAGTCTCTAATGGACGAGGGAGCTCTTGTAGGTGACGATATTATCCTTGAAATTATTGAGAGTGTTATCCTAAACTCAAAAGGTTATTCAGGATTTCTCTATGACGGATTCCCGAGGACAATTTATCAGTTTCAAGTCTTAGATGAGTTCCTTCAAAAAATTGGCTATAAGACAGATGCCGTTATCTCATTGGTAGTAAAGGAGGAGATACTTATAAAAAGGATGCTTCGCAGGGCAGAGATTGAGGGGAGGGCAGATGATGCAGACATTGAAGTAGTTAAAAAGAGAATTGCGACATACCGAGAACAAACCGAGCCCCTGGTAGAGATCTTCGAAAAGCGTGGTAGATACTACCCTCTGGAGGGCGATACAACTATCGAACAGAGTTTCAACGAAATCTGCACAATAATTGACAGTTTAGGCTAATTTAAAGGAGATATTAAGGCGTAAGTTTATGACAAAGAATAATCTGAACCCTGTGAGTGATATACTGGATAGTCTGGCATTTTTGTCCGGAACTGCTATAAAGTTTGCCTCTTCCGATATCAGCAGTTCAATTTATCAAATTATTGCTGAGTCACTCCAAGAGTTGAATCCAAACGCAATAATAGTTGTAAACTCAGTTGATACAGAGCAGGAGATAAGCCGGACCGAAGCGTTTCTCTCACCTCCAAGTCTGCTGGAGAGTATTGTCTCCATCCTTGGGTTCAAGCCGGTGGGTAAAGTTTACAAAATTGACTCATCTATTCTGGAGC
>JAUYTH010000116.1 GCA_030695165.1 Bacteroidales bacterium | reverse complement strand
TCTCCAGCCCGGCATATTGTGTGACTTGCTAAGGGAGTTTAGCTCCAGTGCAACCTCTTTTGCACCATCTATTGAGAGCAGGCTCAGGTGATCTTTATTAAGAATGAAGCTGTAGGGGTTGTCATTACAGAGCAGAATTGAGTGTCTGCGGGCAAATGCCACAAGCTCTTCAAATAGTTTTACTGTAGCTTTTTGCCCTGTCGGCATATGGGGATAGTTTATCCACATTATTTTAACCCTGCTCAGGTCGCTCTCTTCCAGCTCCTTAATGTTGGGATACCACTCTCCCTCTTTTGTGAGTGAATAGTTTCTAACCACCCCGCCGGAGAGTTTCGTTGCAGATGAGTAGGTTGGATAACCCGGGTCGGGTACAAGAACCTCATCACCTGGATTGATAAAGGCCATACTTATATGCATAATACCCTCCTTGGAGCCCATCAAGGGTAAGATCTCTGAACCGGGGTCTAGCTCTACATTAAAATATCTTTTATACCACCCTGCAAATGCCTCTCTAAGTTCGCCAATCCCCTGGTAGCTTTGGTAACCGTGATTTTTGGGATTAGAGGCACCCTTTGTAAGAGTGAAAACAGTATCTGCAGATGGGGGGAGGTCCGGACTCCCTATTCCCAGATTGATAATATCTGCACCTGCTCTTCGCATCTGCTCAATCTCCCGTAATTTGCGGGAGAAGTAATACTCCTGAACCGCATCGGTTCTTGACGATGCACAAATCAGTGGTAAAGTCTCATTTAATATCTCCATTTGGCCTGTATTTAAAAAAAAGAGGCCCCGAAATTCGGGGCCTCCACATTATTAGTCTATGTTTTACATATTATACAATAACGCATCCGCCCCCTTTGCTATAAAAGAAGTAATAATAAAAGAAAGTTGCGTTGTGCGAAGTCATTGTGTTCAATGTCATTTGTCCTATAGGGTGCAAATGTAAAAAAAATAAATTATAAAACAATTGAACTGCCAGAGTTTTGTGAAAGTGCTTGTTTATTAATATGTTGCAAAATTAAATTTTGAGGAATTCCTTAAACTCATTTTTTATATTCCAGATAATTAGCTAATTACACAAAACACTGGCAGTTCGCCCTTACCCGCAGGGGAATGTTGCCTCGCTCCGCTCGGCGAGCCCTACGGGGGGCCCTACAAAGAAAAAACAAGAAGGGCGGCGCCCTTTTTATTACTCGCCTGTTGCAGGCAAATAAATTTGCCGCATCTTCCCGCAGGGGAATGTTGCCTCGCTGCGCTCGCGAGCCCTGCGGGGGGGCCTACAAAGAAAAAAGCCAACTTTTCAAGTTGGTTTTATTTTTGCATGTTTCCGCTCAAGCAAGCTTGGCGGTAACAGCAAAAAATAAACCCGGCATTTTATGCCGGGCTTTTTTCTTTGGGTGGAAGATGGGGTTCGAACCCACGACCTCTAGTGCCACAAACTAGCGCTCTAACCGACTGAGCTACGACCACCGTGTTCCCGAATAATCGGGCTGCAAAAATACTAATAAAAATTTAAAAACAATAATTTAAAAAAATCTTCTATTATAATTAACATAAATCGCTGCTAAACGAGTGTAATTAATTAGGCAAATTCAAATCTAAATGCATATTTTTGCAGCTTAAATATTGTAATTATGGCTCGTGAAATAAAATTCTCTCTTGTTTACAGAGATATGTGGCAATCATCCGGAAAGTATGTTCCAATGGTTCATCAGCTCAAAGAGATTGCTCCTGTTATAATTGAGATGGGGTGTTTTGACAGGATTGAGACCAATGGTGGTGCTTTCGAGCAGGTAAACCTACTTTTCGGAGAGAATCCTAATAAGGCTGTTCGTGAGTGGACTGCCCCTTTCAATAAAGCGGGTATTCAGACCCATATGCTTGAGAGAGGGTTAAATGGATTGAGAATGAACCCTGTTCCTGCAGATGTGCGCGAGCTGATGTACAAGGTAAAGGCAAAACAGGGAACAAATATCTCCAGATCTTTTTGCGGCCTCAATGACTCCAGAAACCTCGAAGGTTCGGTAAAGTATGCCAAGGCGGGTGGAATGATTTCGCAGGTGGCTCTCAGTATTACTTACTCCCCTGTTCACACGGTTGAGTATTATATGGGTTTGGTAGATAAAGTTGTAGAGTTCGGTTGTGATGAGATCTGCCTAAAAGATATGGCAGGAGTGGGACGCCCTGCATTTCTGGGACGGCTTACAAAATCAATTAAAGATAAATATCCACACATAGTTGTTCAATATCATGGACATAGCGGACCAGGCTTTTCGGTCGCCTCTATGCTTGAGGTTGCCCGTGCAGGTGCAGAATATCTTGATGTAGCGATGGAACCACTCTCCTGGGGAATGGTTCACCCGGATGTTATCACAATCCAGGCGATGATTAAGGATGCCGGGTTCCTGGTTAAGGAGATCAATATGGAGGCATATATGGAGGCGAGAAGACTCACTCAGAGCTTTATGGATGACTATCTTGGATATTTTATTGACCCGGGTAATAAGCAGATGACCTCACTTTTGGTTGGCTGTGGCCTTCCGGGAGGAATGATGGGCTCTATGATGGCAGATCTCAAAGGATTCCACGGAGCTATAAATTCATCTCTTAAGAATCAGGGAAAGAGGCAACTTCAGCTTAACGAACTGGTAGTTATGCTCTTCCACGAGGTAGAGTATGTGTGGCCAAAGATGGGGTATCCTCCTTTGGTAACTCCTTTCAGTCAGTATGTGAAGAACATCGCCCTGATGAACCTAATGCACACCCTCAAGGGTGAACCTAGATGGTCTACAATTGACAAGGACACCTGGAATATGATTCTTGGTAAGACTGGTAAACTGCCCGGAGAGCTTGACCCGGAATTGATTCAGATCGCAAAAGATAAAGGGTTAGAGTTCTATACGGGTACCCCTCAAGATGCATTTCCAAATGAACTGGAAAAATTCAGAGCAGAGATGGTTGAAAACAACTGGGAACAGGGAGAGGACGATGAGGAGCTGTTTGAGTTTGCAATGCACGAGAGACAATACCGCGATTATAAGAGCGGAGTTGCAAAACAGCGTTTCGAGCAGGAGTTGGAGGCGGCAAAAGAGAAGGCGGGAGCACCTATCATTATTAAGCGACCTGTTGTTGAGGTCCCTAAATTTGATGTAGATAAGTTACTCGAGAAATATCCGCAAGCCAAACCGATTCAAGCAACTGTTAAAGGCCAACTTCTGTGGCAGTATGATTTAACCGACAAATCATCTGCACCAATTATAGGAGATTCTGTCGAAGAAGATAAAGCAATCTGCTTTGTTCAGACATTTTACGGACTTGAGCTTATAAAATCTCCAAAAACAGGTAAAATTGTGCAGATCTTTGCAGAACAGGGAGATACAGTCGAAAAAGGTGAGATTATTGCTTTCGTAGACTAACCCGCACATTTGGGGAGGATTTTCCGTGCCCGCACCGTGAGCCACTATTATTGACCGCATATAAAAAGAGGATAACCAAAATTGGTTATCCTCTTTTTAGTGACCCCGAAGGGATTCAAACCCCCGACCTTCAGAACCGGAATCTGACGTTCTATTCAGCTGAACTACGGGGCCGTCA
>JAUYTH010000108.1 GCA_030695165.1 Bacteroidales bacterium | reverse complement strand
CGGTGTCAGCTAAGGAAAACATTGGCTCCCGAAGAGGGAGGGGACCCAACGTAGTTGGGGAGGATTTTCCGAGCTGATACCGACATCAGTTGTTGTTGTATACAAAAATTGAGAAAGAGGGTGACCTTTATTTGATCACCCTCTTTTTAATAACTATTTCAACCTAATGCCATCCAGGCAGAAGTAAGGAGGAGTTCTCATCTTTCCGGTTCCATCTTTATCGGATGAATCCATATTGAATACAACTTTATTAACCAGACCCAGCGAACTTAGGTCCCACTTTGCCCAGGAACCCTGGATAGTGTTCCAAAGATCGAACGGTGCCGGGGCAACACCCGGGAATAGAGCAATATAGTACTCAGAAGTACCGGTAAGGGTTGCGTTGAGGTAACCTTTTGCAATTAGCTTAACATATCCTTTAACGGTTGCATTGGATGCAGCAGTTGAGTCGGCTGCAGCCTCTGTTTTAGTTTTTCCGGCAAGTCTGGAAGCTGTTCCTGCAGCAGCACCAGCAGCTCTTTTGGCAAGAATCTGCTGTCCGGCAAGTCTTATATAATCCTGACCACCGCCAAAGTTATAGATATCCGGAAGGAACCAAACTGCAAATTTTGCAGGTGCAGCATCGGGGATGTTTGGATTTCTTACAGTTGCAAAAGTGGTTCCACTGCTATACTCGTTATAAACCTGAGTAGTGGCATTCAATGAAGATGAGTACCTGGAGCCATAGCTTAATAACTGGAAGTTGTAGTTGGTATTTGCAACTATTACGTGCTCTACAACTCTCGGCTGGTCGATTGAAAAGAATGCATCATCACCCTCTACCCTTACAACTGTGAATGTTTCCTGCTGGTTTGGATATGTTCCGGAATAGACCGAGTAGATGGAGCTGTCTACTGCCTCTTTAATTTGAGAGGCAGAAGGGGTAATGGTGATAGGTTTTCTTGTGAGCCAAGGGTAAGAGCGGTAGTTCTTACTTGAGAGTGCAAATCCTGTATGAGTGCCGTTGGCATTCTTCTTGACATTCATAGTTACCTCTCCATAGTGGTATGCTTTAGCCTTATATGCAGCATCCGGAACCACGAAAGTAAGCCAAGGAACATTTATGCTGATACCTTGCCCTTCATTGAAGGTAATATCATTAGGGAAATCTATCTCTCTCTCCTTAACCTCATCGGTACAGGAGTAGATGAAAAGAGCCCCTGCAGCTAATAGCGATATTGTAAAATATTTTCTTATCTTTTTCATAATCTTACTTTTGACCAGGGTTTTGTTCAATTAAAGGATTGTTTAACATCTCATTATTAGGGATAGGCCACTGGAGTTTTGTCTTGTCGAATACAAAGCTTCCTGCTTTCATAACCTCCATATAGGTTTTCCCCTCTTTTTCAAACCTGAAAGATGCATAAAATTCCGTTCCGTTCTCCAGAATAAGTTCATTGATATACTCTTTAAAGATTATATCCAGAAGCTCCTCTTTTGTTGCCGGTACAGTAAGCTGTGCCAATTCAGGAACAGTTCTCTTTGATCTCATAAGATTGATAGGGGCAATTGCCTGTGCATTGGAACCTCCTGTGCGGGCAATAAGTTCTGCCTGCATAAGATAAAGTTCAGGAAGACGCATATGATACACTGCATACTTCTCATCCTTTGGAGAGGCGTTTGCTCCGCCAAATGAACCCAATCGGTAGATTTTCTTCCAAACCCATCTCTCAGATGTATCCCAGGTCTCTGCTGCTCTGGCTCTGCCTGTGTGAACAAACCAGCGTGGGTCTGTTCTGATCCAGTCCAGCCCATATCTTACGCCACAAACAGCATTACTCTGAAGAGTGGGTTGTCCCGAAGCATTCAGATAAGCGGTAAAGGCTGTGTAAGAAAATCCGTATGTAGACCAGTACCCGGAAAGTGAGGTTCTGTTGGCTACATCCTCTACATATCTTACAAAGATGTGCTCCTGTGAATCCCAAGCCTTTAGGAAGGTCTGGTTCATATCGCTCTCCATCTTTATGGCAGCAGGGAGAGTTGCTATTGCATCATCTATCAATGTTTTGGCATCGGTAAGATCCTTGGCTGTGTTTCTCATTGTGCCTCTTATCAAAAGTAGTTTCGCCTTCCAGGCTTTTGCAAATGTCTTTGAAACCTTCCTGGCGTTGACGAAAGTGTTTGGCATATTGGCTATCGCAAAATCTAGATCCTCTATAACCTTTGTCCAGCTCTCACCAACAGTAATTCTTGGCGTATTTACATTACCTACATTTGAAGTTTGATCTCTGTAAACTATACCAAATTTGCTGTCGTCTTTATCCCACCAGCAGCTGTAGTGCAAAAGTAGCAGAGAGTAGAAATAACCCCTTAGTAACCTAGCTTCGCCCAATAACTCGTTTTTTGCTGTTGTTGTTGGAAATGCACTGTCCGGAACGCCGGGTATACCATTAATAGCAAGATTGGCAGCATTGATTGCAGAGTAAGCTGTGGTCCATAAACTTATGGGACTGTTTGCCTGAGTTTCGCTAAAGTCCATCAATCCGGTAACCTGAATTAGCCCCGACCTTGTGGTGAGCCTAACGTAGAAATCCTGATTTGCATTATCTCCGGTCATAAACCTTCCGTAAATACCATTTACGGATTGTTTTGCCTTATCAAAAGTTTTCATTGCCTCCTCAACCGGCCATTGATGCCTTGGAACATTGTTCAGAAAATCTTCGCAAGAGACCAAGAGTAGAGGCGTTAAAACAGAAAGTATTATAATTTTTATATTTTTCATATCACAGATCTATTTAAAGGTGAACTTAAATCCCAGATTAAAAGTCTTGGCATCCGGGTAGTAACTATAATCCACACCT
>JAUYTH010000102.1 GCA_030695165.1 Bacteroidales bacterium | reverse complement strand
AGGTGTTAAAGGGAGTGTAGTTGCATCGCTTGGCAGTGCCCTCCCCTCTTTTATTATGATTCTGTTAATAGCCATCTTCTTTCAAAACTATGAAGAGAATGATATAGTCATTAAGGTGTTCAAAGGTATTCGTCCTGCTGTTGTAGCTCTTATAGCTGTACCATTTCTCACCCTTTCAAAATCGGCCTCTCTTAACAGATATACTGCAATCATCCCGGTTATCTCCATAGTTCTAATTGCCTTTTTAGGGGTATCCCCAATATGGCTCATTCTATCAGGTGCAATACTGGGGTTGTTTTACCACTTTTTATCTGCAAAAAGCATTCATTCCAAAAGTTTATAAATATATCTCCTTATGATTTACCTGCAGCTGTTCATAACATTCTTCAAGATAGGACTCTTTACATTTGGAGGGGGATATGCTATGATTTCGCTAATTCAGAATGAGGTTGTTGTAAATCACAAATGGATAGATCCGGCCACCTTTACAGATATTATTGCCCTTTCGCAGATGACTCCCGGCCCGATTGGAATAAATAGTGCCACCTATGTCGGCTATACTGTTAGCGGGAGTGTCTGGGGATCTGCACTGGCCACCTTTGCTGTTTGCCTCCCCTCTTTTATCATAATTTTGCTCATAGCTCTCCTCTATAAACAGTTCAAAAGTAACCGCTGGTTTGATGCTGCACTCAGAGGAATAAAGCCTGTTATCTTAGGGCTAATCGCATCTGCTGCAATACTTTTGGTTACGCACGACAACTTTATCGACTGGAGGAGTTGGGCAATTTTTGCAGGAGCATTTATCTTCTCATTTTGGGGCAAACAGAACCCTATTAAAATTATACTGGCTTCGGGACTTCTCGGATATTTACTATATTAAAAATATTAGTATGAAAAAATTAACCATCTTCCTGATTTTTATTTTATTAGCACCTATTAATAACAACCTTAATGCTCAGGGTAAATACTCAACGCTATACTACCAGAGGGCAACACTTTTCGAGGAGCTGCCGGTAGATAAAAACGATATTATATTCCTGGGAAACAGCATAACCCACTTTGGTGAGTGGCACGAGATATTTAACAACCCAAATATTAAAAATCGTGGTATAAGCGGAGATATTGCCGAGGGGGTTTTTGACAGGCTAGAACCTATATTGAAGGGGGAACCAGGCAAGATCTTCCTCCTTATCGGGATAAATGATGTAGCCCAGAACAAGGATGCCGACTCTATTCTAAGGGCAATTACCAGGATTGTAGTCAAAGTCGCTATGGATTCTCCCCGCACTAAACTCTATATTCAAAGTTTACTCCCTGTTAATGATACCTTCGGTAAATTTCCCGGAGCAACTACCAGGGGCAATGTTGTTATTGAAATCAACAAAAAGCTTCAAAAGCTTTGTGCAGATAAGTATCTTACCTATATAGATGTCTACTCGGCTCTTAAATGTGGAGAGGAGCCCGGGGCGACCAACAGTGAAGCCCTAAAACCGGAGTATACAAATGATGGGCTTCACCTGCTGGGAAAGGGCTATCTCAAATGGGCAGAGGTGATAAAGCCATATTTGGAAGAGAGATAAGTAGAGAAATCAGGAGTTCATAATTCGGTTCTGATGGTTAATGGATTCCTGGTGTACTGCTTTAAACATCTGGCTTATAAACTCTTCACTTAACCCCTTTGACTCCCCTTTTCTTACCGCTTTGGTAATTATCTCCTCCCACCTGGAGCTCTGGAGGATGGTTATGTTATTCTCCTTCTTATATTTTCCTATTGTCTCTGCAACATACATTCTCTGCTCCAAAAGCTCGAGAAGCTGGTCGTCAAACAGGTCTATCTGTGATCTTAGCTCTCCCAGCACATCCAGAAATGCCGAGTTATTTGACTCCTGTTCGCGAAGCACCAATTTATCCAGCAGTTCCAGCAGTTGTGCCGGAGTTACCTGCTGCTCTTTATCGCTCAGGGCTACCTCCGGGTTGTTATGCGACTCAATCATAAGCCCGTCATAATTTAGGTCCATCGCCTTCTGGGAGATCTCAAGCAGATATTTTCTTGCCCCTGCAATATGGCTTGGGTCACATATGAGCGGTATATCCGGAATTGCCCGTCTTAGCTCTATGGGCAGCAGCCACTTGGGCTGGTTCCTGTAGGCAGTATGCTCGTATGTAGATATCCCTCTGTGTATTGCCCCAATTTGAGTTATCCCTGCCCTGGCAATCCTCTCAATGGCTCCTATCCACAAATTTAGCTCAGGATTAACCGGATTCTTTACCAGAACAGTAACCTCAACGCCGCTCAATGCATCTGCAATCTCCTGCATTGCAAAAGGGTTTGCAGATGTTCTTGCCCCAATCCACAGCACATCTACACCAAATTTGAGGGCATCATTTACGTGGCCCGAGTTGGCAACCTCTGTAGCTGTGGGGAGCCCTGTCTCCCGTTTTACATCTCTAAGCCATTTTAACCCCTCTCTGCCCACACCCTCAAATGCATTTGGACGGGTTCTGGGTTTCCAGATACCTGCACGGAAGATATCCACTCTGTTTAAATTGGCAAGCTGCCGCGCCGTCTCCATTACCTGCTCTTCGCTCTCTGCACTGCAGGGGCCGCAGATGGTGAGCGGACGCCCCTTGTAGAGCGGCCACTGATGAATCTGCTTAATCTTTAGTCTCTCTTTCATTTAGTTTAGTTTTTCTATCTGTTTAATATTTTTTTAATCTCATTAGCCTCGTCTATCAACCCTTTGAGTGCATCTGCATTCCCCTCATTGATATACTTTTTAAAGAGTTTCATCTTCTCCAGATATGAGTCCAGCACCTCTGTTATATATTCGGAATTTTGCAGGAATATTGATGCCCACGTATTTGAATTGCTTTTAGCCAGCCTTACCGTGGACTCAAATCCGCTGGCTGCTAGGGTGAGGATACTCTCTTCGCTCTTCTCCTTCTCTAGTACGCTCAATGCCAGCGAGAAAGATGTTATGTGTGAGATGTGTGACACATAGGCCACGTGCAAATCGTGACTTGACGAGTCCATATAGGAGATGTTCATCCCCGTAGAGCTCAGTATAGATGT
>JAUYTH010000096.1 GCA_030695165.1 Bacteroidales bacterium | reverse complement strand
GTTGACTCTTCAAAATATAATGTCTCCCTTATTCAGTACAGGATGAATGAAGATGGCTCATTTACGGAAATTACAGAGCCGGATCCGGGTCAATACTTTGCAGACAAGAATATACGCTTTTTCCCCAGAACAGTAACTCTTGGGCCAAATGAGGCTCAGGTTGTCAAGATGCAGGTAACAAATATGGAGAGGCTTGCACCGGGGGAGTATCGGTCACACGTATATTTTAGATCTGTTCCTAAACTAGAAGCTCTTGGAGCTGAAGATCTTAAAAAAGACACAACATCTGTAAGTGTGCAGCTTACTCCTGTATTCGGCATTACAATTCCTGTTATTATAAGGGTCGGAACACCCGAAGTAAAAGTAAATCTTTCTGATGTTAAATTTGAAGATCTTGACGACACAACTAAAGTTCTTGAGATCAAATTTAACCGAAGCGGCAATATGTCTGTTTATGGCGATCTTAGAGTTGTATATGTAGCACCAAACGGAAAACAAACCCCTGTTGGGTCTCTTAACGGAGTTGCTGTTTATACCCCCAACAAATCGAGAACTCTCAAAATTTATCTTTCAAACGAGAGGGCAGTAAACTATAAAACAGGTAAACTGATTATCTCATACCTATCTCAATCGGACACAAAGCCGGAAAAATTTGCTGAGACTGAATTTCTTCTAAGATAATTTAAATGAACGGACAATATTCATATATTAAAATATTTAGACAACTTATTCTGCTGGCTTTTATTCTTTTTATCCCAAAGGTTCACTTTTCCCAGGATGTTACTGTCCAAAAAACACAGGATCTTAGCTTCGGAATATTTTATCCTTTAGGTGCAGGGGGTAGCGTGATAATTAGTGCTTCAGGCGCCCGGACATCTACCGGTAATATTGTATTGCTCAGTGGCGGAATATCTTCCAATGCAATTTTTGAAGTAAGAGGTAATAATAGGGTAAGGAATATCACCAGCATTACCATCCCTAATGCCACTTTAACCAGGGTTGGTGGAGGGGGAACCCTCTCTTTAATAACATTCATAACCAGCCCCTCGCCTAACATTAATATCCGCAACCGAACTGCAATTATAAACGTTGGTGCCACCTTGATAGTTGGAAGCATAACAGCAAACCCCCCTGGAAACTATGTGGGTACGTTTAATGTAACCTTCAATTATAACTAAGTCTCCTTAAGTTTTTCTTCAGATGGCATATTTACCCTCTTCATCTAAGAAGATCCGCTTTATAACCGGATCTTACTATAAGTTTATCTCCCTGCTTATAGTCTCTCTTCTTCTATTCACATCCCGCTTAAGCGCACAACAAGAGCAGGAGTATGATGAGGTTAATGTCTTTCTAAGTCTGCCAAAAATTGGCGGGGCCGAACTTCCTGCCCTTATTTATGATGAGAAGCTCTATCTCTCGATAACAGACCTCTTTAATTTCTTAAAAATTAAAAACACCTCCTCTCCCGGGTTTGACTCCGTGACCGGGTTTTTTTTATCTGAGAGTGACTCTTATCTCATTGATCGTGTAAACTCTAAAATAGAGTATCAGAAAAGGGTATTTAACATTAAAGAGGGCGATATTCTCCGAACTGAAACAAATTTATATTTAAAAGCAAACTATTTTGGTGAGGTGTTTGGCCTTGAGTGCACTTTTAATTTTAGGAGTCTCTCTGTTATTCTTAATACTAAAATCGAACTTCCTGTTATTCGTGAGATTCGTAATGAACAGATGAGAAAAAATATAAATCAGATAAGAGGGGAAATTAAGGCAGATACCTTAATCGCAAGAAGCTACCCGCTCTTTCGTTTTGGGGTTGCAGACTGGTCGGTTACCTCTTCCCAAAAAGTTGGCGGAGAGACAAACAACAGGTTGGCTGTTACTTTAGGATCTACTTTGGCTGGAGGGGAGCTGAATGTTGCTTTTAACTATAATGATGCAACTGCACTCTCCCTGAGAGATCAGAACTATTACTGGAGATATACAAATAATGATTTTAAGGTATTTAAGCAGATAGTCGCCGGTAAAATAACAACGGATGCCGTTGCTTCATTAAACGCTCCTATTATTGGATTGCAACTTACAAATACTCCTACAACTTACAGACAATCTTACGGTACATATACATTGAGTGATGTGACAGAACCCGGCTGGCTGGTTGAATTATTTGTTAATAATGTACTGGTAGATTATAAAAAAGCAGATGCATCCGGGTTTTTCTCATTTGAAGTTCCTCTTGTTTATGGAAACACAAGCGTTAAACTTCAGTTTTACGGACCCTGGGGTGAGGAGAGGTCTAAAGAGAAGAGCATTAACATCCCTTATAATTTCCTTCCAAAGGGTGTGTTTGAATACAATCTTAGCGGCGGCGTTACAGAGGATTCGCTTGGAAGAGTCTTTTCAAGATTAAATATGGACTATGGGATCTCCAGATCTATAACAGTTGGAGGTGGAGTTGAATTTCTCTCATCAAAAACATCAGGGCAATTTCTTCCCTTTATTCGCTCATCAATTAGGGTCTCTTCAAGATTAATCATATCCGGAGAGTACACATACGGAGCAAAATTAGAAGGAACAATGAATTATAGATTACCTTCCGATTTCCAGTTTGAGGCCAATTATGTGAAATACGATAAAGGTCAAACCGCAATAAATACAAACTACACAGAAGAGAGAAAGATTTCGTTATCGGTGCCTATCAGAGGTAAAAATATAGCTCTGTTTTCGAGATTATCTGCAAACCAGTTTATAATGCCGCAATCAAAATACACTGCTGTTGAGCTGCTTATGTCAAGTGCCTTTATGGGTGTTAATGCAAATTTGACCACAAGCGCAATATTCTCCCAAATGCTAAATCCTGATATCTACAGTACCCTGTCTTTATCGATGAGGTTTCCTCGTGGTTTTATCTTAACACCTCAGTCTCAGTTTAACTATAGCCAAGGCAAATTCACATCATTTAAATCTGTACTTGAGAAGCGGATTTTGAAAAATGGTTACATTTCTGCCTCATATGAGAAGGATTTAATAAATAACTTCACAAATATTGATCTTGGAATTCGTTTCGATTTCTCTTTCGCTCAAATTAATATTAATGCCAGAAAGGATAATAACACCACTTCATTCACAGAAACTGCCAGTGGAAGTATTATTGTAGATGCAAAGAACAGGTATATAGGCAGTAGCAGAAGGCCTAATGCAGGCAAAGGGGGGTTGTTAATTTACCCATACCTGGACATAAATTGTAATGGGAAGAAAGATAAGGGTGAACCAAAAGTTTATGGTCTTCAGTTACACCTAAATGGAGGACGTGTAGAATATAATGTAAAAGATACAACTATAAGAGTATTCGACCTTGAATCATACTCAAAGTATCTGCTTACTTTCTCCGGCTCCAGCTTTGACAATATTGCCTGGCAACTGAAAAACAAGGTGTATGATGTGACAGTAGAATCTAACCAGATTAAGAAGATTGAGGTTCCTGTAAATGTTTATGGAGAGGCAAACGGAATGGTTTACCTGAAGAGTAGTTCAGGACAATCGGGGCAGGGAAGAGTTATTGTTGATTTTTACAATAGTGATTCTAAGCTTGTTAAGAGCACCCTATCCGAAGATGATGGATTTTTCAGTTTACTGGGCTTTACTCCCGGTGATTATTATGCTGTTATTAATAAAGATCAGATGCAAAAACTAAATATGACATCCACTCCAGGGCTTATTAAGTTTTCAATTTCTGCCTCAAGATACGGAGATCTTACCGAAGAGCTTGTGTTTACAATTGAGAAAAATGGCTCTTTAGACAGCGTCGAGAAGAGCACTGTATATAACAAAGAGGAGATTATAATACCTAAAAGTGTAATATCCGAAAAAGACACTTTGGCTATTGAGACATATCATTCGGGAAGAGTTGTATACAAAATACAACTCTTGGCAACCTCCAATAAAATTGTTATAAATGAGCATTTTAAATCAATCATATCTGTAATACCTGATATCAATATTGTGGAAAATTTGGGTGAGGACGGCTTTTACAGGTATTCTGCAGAGCTATTTGAAACGCTTGAAAATGCAAAAGTTGTCAACAAAAAAATTGTTAAGGCCGGTTGGGAGGAGTCATTTATTATCCCACTCTATATGTCAGAAAGTAATCTTCTTCCTGCACCTGAACTTTTCTCCGTGCAAATACTGGCAGCCAGAAAACCTATTTCTATTGAAAAGGGTTTCTCTGCCATTTATAATAAATTCCCTAATATAGTAATCAAAGAAAATCTTGGCAAAGACGGTTATTACAGATATTTCTGCGGTATTATGAATAGTCGGAAGGAGGCAGAAGAGCTGCTCACACTCTTAAGAAAGCTTGGGTGGAGAGACTCTTTTATAGTAATTACACCCAGATAGCCGGCTCAGGGTTGGATATCGTACTTCTCAATTTTTGCATTAAGAGTTGGCCGTGTAATCTCCAGTATTCTGGATGCCTCAAGTTTGTTCCACTTTACTGCATCCAAAACTCTTTTAATATAATGCTTTTCAATAGTTGAAAGGGGTTTCATTTCAAAAACTTCATCGTCTTTTTCGGTGAAATCAACCTCTCTCTTATTGAGAATTATATTTTCTATCTCTAAAACATCACTCTTAGACATAACTACTGCCTGCATAAGTGTGTTTTCAAGCTCACGTACATTTCCATACCAATCGTGATCTTTAAGCATTTCAATTACTCCATCCCCTATCTTTTTTACATTTTTATTGAACCTTTTGTTCAACTTAACTAGAAAGTGTATTATGAGATCATTAATGTCCTCTTTACGCTCTCTTAATGGAGGAAGTGTTATTGTGAATACTTTTAATCTGTAGTAAAGATCTTCCCTGAATTTACCCTGTTTAATGAGATCTTCCAGGTTTTTATTTGAGGCAGTAATTATCCTTGCCTTCATAGGAATTGGAGAGTCCCCTCCAACCTTTTCGAACTCAAGTTCCTGAATAACTCTTAATAATTTTACCTGCGTATTCAAAGAAATCTCCGATATTTCATCTAAAAAGATAGTTCCGTCTGCGGCCAGTTCAAATTTACCCTTTTTATCTCTGATTGAATCTGTGAAAGATCCCTTAACGTGACCAAAGAGTTCGCTCTCCAGCAATGTCTCTGTTAGAGCACTGCAATTTACCACAACCAAGGGCTTATCGTGTGTAATCCCGGAGAAGTGGATTAGTCTTGCAATTAGCTCCTTTCCTGTACCGGTCTCTCCCTGAATCAAAACATTAACTTTATTCATTGAGATAAGCCCGATACTCTTAAAGATCTCTTTCATCTGTGGTGCTCTTCCAACCAGAAGTGTGCTGTCAAAATTGGGTATTGCATCAAGATTTTCTCTTAGGATATCTGTTAATATTGCACTCTGCTTTACAGAGGTAAGAGCTTTATGAATGACATCTTTAAGCAGAACAGGATTTATCGGCTTTTCCAGGAAGTCAAAAGCCCCCTGCTGTATTGCTTTTATTGTTAGAGTAATATCTCCAAACCCCGTAAGCATAATAACCTGAATCCCACGCTTAAGAGCAACAATTTCTGACAAAACCTCAAGTCCGTTTTTTCCCGGCATTTGAAAGTCTGTTAAAACAAGTTCCACACGTTCAGACAAAATAATACCCATTCCAATCTCTCCATCTTCTGCCTCAAAAACCTCCTGGCCATCTTTTCTGAGAATGGTCGTAATTATTTTACGGATTAGCCTGTCATCGTCAATAACTAAAATTTTTGCCATAGGTAGTTTTAAATCAACGTTTTAAAATACTCTATACTGAATGTAACAGCTCTTATTATCCTATCTACTGTTTCATCCATATCTCTCATCTCTCGGCTCCCTTTATTGATTGCCTTCACATCATTTAAAACTGATGTAATACCCAAAGTTGACAACTCGGTTATCATAGTATGGGAGATGGACTTTAGTCTGTCGTGATCCCTGGATTCACTACTCTCTCTCAGGTTTTTGAGCATTGTGGGCATCTCTTCGATAAAGATTGTGAGCACCTCCTTTAAAACCTCCTGATCATCTCCAATCATCTGTTTTAAATATTGAAGATCGGGGATAGGTATATTGCTATTTTTGATGGTATTATCCATTCGAATAATTTTTAATCAAATATATAAAATATATTCTATTAAAAATTACATAATCCTGACCTGAACCACCTAATTTATATCGATGTTACACCCCTTATTATTATCAGATACGATATAGTTGTTGTTTCTTACCTTGAGATCCTATCCCAAAGGCCAAATTAAGTACCGAAAAAGTGTTTATTCCTCTTCTATTCGGATAATTCCGTCTCGGTTTAGTACCAGACGGTAGTGGCGAAACTCATTCTGGGTTTCGTTCTGCTTTTGAATAATCAGATTGAGGTAGTATAACTTTTTTCCTTTGATGGTTTGATAACCCGCTTGGTCATCCGGAAAGTAAAGAGTGAACTCCGGGTTATCCATATTTCTCAAAAAATGGGAGGTATTCAGGCGTATGATTGAGTTAACTCCGGAAAAGAAGTAGGGACTTGTCGAGTTGAGTTTCTCCCTGTCTATATGCATATGCATCCTATAGAGAATAATCTTCTCACTGTCGGTTTTATATGTAGCGTCTATAATTGCAGCTCTGTTCCTTAGTTTAATAATCTCCTTAGGAATCTTTGAATCCTGAATAAAGTCCATACTCTCCTTTGCCCACCCTATATCGGTATCGTTAATGTTCATTGCTATTTTGTGGTCAAAGTATTTAGAGCTCATCTTATGTGCAAAATAGTATCTTGCCAACTCTTTAATTCTGTCTTTTAACATATAGCTCACTACAAGTGCAACAAACAGAGGCATAGTGAAACTTCCGAACTGCTGCTGTACCGAAAAGGCTATTATTGTTGCAAAGATCATTGATATTCCTGCAGCTATACTATAGAGGAACTGCTCTGTGAGGACTCCGTCCCTTCGCTTTTTTACATTTAGGTAGAGATGGCTCTCTGCATACTTTTTAAGCAATCCAAGACGATGAACAAAGTCACTGGAGATGTTCTTCTGTTCACTCTCCACCACCTGGTATCCCCTGCTCTTTTTGAACTCGATAATCTCATTTACCATAGAGAGAATGGCTGTTTTGTAACTTTCAAAAAGCTCTTTATCTGCACCTTTAATCCCCTTCATCAGCAGGAAGCTGTACTTCTCAATTACATTACACATAAACTCCTCTCCGTAACGGTAGTAGTCTATAAGTCCCGGCTCAATATTGGGAACATTGATTATTGGGTAGAGATCTCTGTATTTTTCAAAGATGCTCTTTACGTTTTTAGTGTAATTGCTTACGAGGTAGTTAAGATCGTCAGCTTTTGCTGAGTTCATATGATTTACCTCATCTCTGAGAGAGCTTTTAAGTATTGAAAGAAACATCTTTATCTGATACTCATACTCTTCTGAGTTCGTTCTGGTTGGTTGTGAGGTGATCTTCCTGAATGCTTTCTCCAGGTATATAAAGGGGGAATTTTCTGCCCAAACTATATTCCGTAAAAGATATACGGGGGTAATGAGCCGGATATTTGACCTTAAGTCTCTGTAAAAATCCTGTTTCGAGTAATTAAACCTGTTTATATCCAGGCTGTTCGGAACAAAAAGCCATATATTAAACGCAAAATCATTCAATTTCAGCTTCTTTCTTGCTCCAAAACTCACCTTTATCTCTGCCGAAAATCTGTCGTGCAGTTTAACCTGTTCGTCTATCATTTTTTGTAGTTTAAAAGAATACTCCGTTTGGCGTATAACCTAACCAGTGAAGAAGTGTCTCTCCCCATATAATTATCATAACCCAGCTAATAACCAGCATTGTGAAGCCGAATTTAAATGTGTCGGTTATACTGTATTGATTTGTAGTGTAGAGCAATGCCGCTGGTTTGCTGTTGAAAGGCAACACATATACGTGTTCTATAAGAAGTGCTATAGGGAATGATAAACTCATTATGGGGTACCCGAATTTTTGTGAGATACCAATTGCAATTGGCACAAAAATGAGAGCTCTCATCGTTTTTGACTGGAAAAGCATCCCGCTGAATATCATAACAAATGTCAGGCTTAAGTAGAGAACCCAGAACGGAGTCTGCTCAGAAATTCCAAAATGGCTAAAGAGAGAGTCAACCATTATTGCAGGAAGGTCTGTAACCTCTAGTCCGGAACCTAAAGTGTATGCTCCTGCAGAGAATAGCATAAGGTGCCAGGGAATATCTACATCATTCCATTTTACTATCCCTATGCCGGGTAGCAGAGCTACTACGGCCCCCATAAATGCGACTGCTGTCTGTGATATTCCGTGTTGTTTATCAGTAGCCCAAAGTAAGAGAACTACAACAAAAATCGCAATAGCTTTAAACTCGTCAAATTTCATCTTCCCTAGCAGATGGTACTCCTCTTTGAGTCGCTCCATCCCACCCTCAATCTGAGGAACCCTCTCGCCGGGTTTCATAGGAAAAATTATTTTGGTCCCCACAACCCATCCAATCAATATTAATATCATACATAATGGGAAAGCGGCAAAGAACCAATCCTGGAATCCAAACATAGACATCCCCATAGAGCCCGCAATGAGTGAACCTGCAAGTAGGTTTGCTCCCGATCCTGTTATGAACCCGCTGGCACCCATATTGATCTGGAATAGATTCTGAAGCACTATATTCCTTCCGAAATTGTTCCTTTTATCGGGAGATGCCCCGTAAATTGCAGCAATAACCATAAATATCGGGAGAAGAATTGTGGCCTTTGCAGTTGTTGCCGAGATGAATATTGAGAGTACTACGTTTATTACAATAAAACTGAAAAATATCCAGGTGGCATTTTTCCCGAACCGAATTACAAACCATAATGCAAACCTCTTGGCAACTCTTGTTTTAACCAGCATACTTGCCAGAACAAAAGAGAGTATGTTAAGCCACATTACCGGGTGTCCAAGCTGAGCATATGCCAGTTTTTCCGATGTTACTCCGGTGAGGACCATTGTAATTATTACCAGAAGAGATGTGAGGTAGTTTGGAATCGCCTCTGTAATCCATAAAACAATTGAAGCCGCAAAAATTGCCAGCATAGCATAGTTTATTCGGGAGAAATTCTGTGTCCCTAAATCGTTAAACCGTTTTAGAGACTCTTTCCCCAGCAGGCCCGGGTCTATGTCGTTTAAAAATGAGATATCCATAAAGTAGTAAATCCCAAGAAAAACGATAACAGCCAGAGGCCCTCCAACTATCTCCATCCACTTCTCAAACCCTGTTTTTTGTGCTTTTTTCAACTTCTCGACACGATAGTTATTCATATCGAGTATGTCGTGCGTACTCTCTATAGTGCTCATTCTAAATAAAGTTAAACATTATAACAAAATAACCACCCGGGAAGCTACTCTCCCCGGGTGGGTCTCTATGCACATTTCACCATTTGGTATAGGGGTTCTTCATAAGCATTGAGTTGTAATACTTAGAGTCCCCTGTTACCTCTTCTGCTATCCAATCTGGCTTGGTGAATGCCTGATCTTCGGATTTTAGCTCTACCTCTGCCACAATCAATCCACTGTTTTCGCCGTAGAACTCATCTACCTCAAAAGTGTGAATCCCGGATTTTACCTCGTAGCGTGTTTTATCAATAACACCCGGCTCACATATTTTGAGTAACTCCTCTACCTCTGCAACAGGAATCTCTCTCTCCCACTCATAACGGGAAGCTCCGCTCTCATTACCGATACCTTTTATGGTAAGATAGCCCGATTTCCCCTTTATGCGCACCCTCACCGTACGCTCAGGTACAGATGAGAGATAGCCCTGTGTGATTCGAGTCTCCTTAGAGGCAACCTTTTTGAAATCATCAGATTTCACCAGAAATTTTCTCTCTATCTCCTGTGCCATACTATTCGTTTGCTAAAGGTTTATTAATCATTCCTATTACCCGTTTGATAGCCTGCAGGTAGTTGATGTTTTCTACACCCTCAAGCCCGACATCTTTAACAGTTTTAAGTATATCCTCTACCTCTGTAGATTCAGAGTTAATTGTCACAAGCTTTGCTCCGTTAATAAGGACAACTCCTGTCTCACAAATGGTATTGTTTACCATATAACCGAAACGCTGTTTGTATACTCTCACGGCCTGAAGATCGGGATGATTATTGATAATCTCCATAAACTCATCGTAGGTGTAAGTATCCTTTTTAAGCTCATCCATCTTAACCTGGAAAGCCGGGAAAACCTCTTTTTTAAGAACATCTGCAGAGATGGGGAACTCTCCTTTCATAAGAGGATTCCACTGCTCCAGCCCATCTACTGTCTGGACAAACGTTTTGATATCCATCTTACCATCACGAATTTTAGTATTATTTATATCATTTGTTCGTGAAACGATGTATATCTCTTCACTGGTCCTCTCCCAAACCTTCTCCGGTACGGGAACACTCAGCCGTGCCATTCTCATAAAGGCACTGTCAAAATTCTGTCCGAATGTTCTGTACTCGAATCTTGGTTTTGATATCTCTCCTATTTTCAACTCTTCTTTACTCATATCAAAAAAATTAGAAAAAAGAGACTCTAATTTGCGTTGTTGTTAGAGCTCCCTTTTGTTGGGTTATTAAATATTAATAGTGTAGATGAACCATCCGGTTTACGACCGTATGATTTCTTTCCGGCAAGAGCGATAGTGCCAAAATCGAGAGATGCTGCAAGCACACCGGAAGGGTTCTCCAGATATATTGCGTCTCCGCTGGTACTCAATCCAAACTGAACAGTCTCTTCATTATACTCGGTTGAGATAACAAGGAACCCTTTTGCTGCTATAGTAAGATTTCCCAGTACCCTTTTTGGTTTTGTCGTTCCGTAGATACCTCCGTCAGAAACCAGATAGCCTGTAAGGTTAACGGGTATCTCAGAGTTATTGTAGATTTCAAACCAGTCGGGGTCTGTTGCATCTTTAGTTCCATCTGCAAAAACCTCATTAATAAAAAGACTTATAACAGTAGATGCTCCAACGGTATAGGTAGCTAATGCGGTGGGTGCTGTAGCCGGGTATTTTGATTTAAGACCATCCTGATTTGTTACCTCAACATAGTATTGAACAGCGGTATTCAAAGGATGTACAGGAATTGTTCCGGTATATACAAAGTTTGCTCCGGCAGTCATTGCCACCGATGTAAATGTTGATGCTGTTGAGATCTTATACATAAGATTTACAGATGTTACCCCTTTAAGGTCTGTAACTTTTGCAGTAACTGTAACGCTCTCTGTAGATTTTGGAGCAGCAGGGCTTCCTGCAACATTCGATATAGTGGCCGGTCCTTCAAAAACCAGGTCTTTAACACATGATGCTATTATAAGCAGAACTACCAGAGGAAATATTATTACTAATCTATTTTTCATAACTCTCTTTATTTAATTGTTAAAATGCTATCTGAAATCTCACACCCAACATTCCGTAATCGTCGCCTGCATTACCTGCTGCAGTGGCAACCTTGGTAGGGTCCTTTGTAAGGTTACCCTCTACATCTTTACCAACATACAGTTTCTTCTTTCCGCTTGCATATCTGTCGTGGTTAACATAGCTGTAGTTAATCTGGAATTTGAAGTTATATCCTGTATAGATGTTAAGTCCTGCTGTAACTCCCTCTGCCGAACCTCCATATACATCTTTGTCGTTCAGGTTAACGTAATCGTAACGAAATACAAGCTCAACATCTCCCCATTTACGACCAAGATCCGGCTGAGTGAACTCCCCTTCACCCTTATTGTAGACCTGTCTACCTCCAAATAGCATATAACCTCCCTCAATATGGAATCCGCCAAAATTGAGAGTCTCAAGGTTGTTCTTTCTGATGAGATTGTTATTCATAATTTCACTCTGCAAAGAGAGCCCTTTATAGAACATAGCCAGCTCAAAATTTGTAAGACTCTCGTGGTGCATATTTGGAATCAAGTCCGTATCCAAATACTTCTTTCTGTTGATATTACTCAACGAACGAGCACTGTATCTTGCCATTCCCCACTCACCAGGAGCAAAGCTGGTTTTTGGTGTTCTGTATGAGTATGCAAAGCCAAGGTGAACCCCATAATCTGTTTTGTGGTTAAAGGGTTGATAAACAAATTTCCCTGTTAATGAGTAGCCCTCATCACGGCCAAAATCTTTGTTGTTATCCTCTGTATAGATAGCCTTCTCTGCATCCTCTATCTCCTGAAAGAAGATACCTCCAACTGCAAGAAACTTCTTTCCTGAGTATGATGTCTCCCATCCGATATGTCTGGATGGTGCAAAAGTCCCAACCTCCAGAGAACGCTCCATAAACTTAATGTATCGAGAAGTTGTAGTCTGAGTCATTGAGAATGGCTCTTTAAAGTTACCGACTCTGCTGGAAAGCCCGTTAAGAAAATCATACTGGAGATAGGCATCATTAAGCTCCAGAATACCGTTGGCAACATTAATATCCAACTCTCCGTAAAGGTGTTTGTTAATGATAGCCTTAACTGCAAACCTGGCCCTTCTAATCTTGGCTCCATCACCAATTTCATTAAGTGCATTTTTCGAGAACATCTGCGCATCTGCCTGGATCCGTACATCAAGCCAGAGCTTATAGTCCTGCTCCTGTGATTCAAATACAAGAATGCCGTTACGGGCCTCTGCCGAGAGAGGTTTCCTCTCTTTAATGAGTTTACCATACTGGTCATAGCGAACATCTTTTTGAGGTGGTTCTTGTGCATTTGCTACTCCAAAGAGAAGCAGCAGAGTTAGTGTTAATAATGATTTTTTCATTTCGTTTTTTTATTAAGTGTTACATAATTTTATTTAATAAATGGATAATGATTTTAGTTACATTGAGCTAAGCTGTCTTGACAAACTCTACAAGATTTTCATCCTGAGAAAGATTTAATTTTTTTCTAAGCCTATGCCTGCTGATCTCTACACTCTTTACAGATATGTTTAAAATCGGGGCTATCTCTTTCGAAGAAAATCCAATTCTGAGCAACATCATAAGCCTTCTGTCCTGAACTGTGAGATTTGGAAATTTTTGAACAAGTCTGTTAGAGAAGTCTGCATAGACGTGCTCTGCCTGAGTGTAGATTCGCTCTACCTCGTTTGTAAAACTCATCTTTTGTTTTATCCTGCGTATCTCTGCCATAAGCTGATCATTTTTCTCTTTTGGGTCTTGAGTATTTATCGCAGATTCCAGTGTTCTGGAGATTGAGCTAAGGAGTTGCCTCTGCTCTCCAATGCTCAAAGAGTAGGTTATAAGCTCTCTTTTCCTCTCTTCCAGCCTGGTTACCAAAGAGTCGTTCTCCAGTTGAATAGTGCTCACCTCCATATCACTTAAGGACTTTCTTATATCGGTATAGTTTACAAGCTCTGTCCACCGCTTCTCATTATCCTTAAGTTTTTGTCTGTTCCTCTGATATCTGTAAAAAAGAATAACTATAGTGATGAGCAGTAGAAAGAGAAGAACTATGATAAGAATATTAACCATCTCCAAAGGAATATTTATTGCAGATGATTTCACAGGTCCCGGTTCAAGCACGCTTCCCGTAATGTTTTTCTTGGTCACAGATATTCCAAATACACTCTGAATAAAGAAGAGGCTGAAGAATGTAGTGATCCCGGAGAGAATAGGAGTTAATATCCACCCTGCAATAATATTTCTAATCATCTTGAGCTTAATCTCCTGTACACCTTTAACTAAACCTATTCCCAAAACAGAACCTACAACCACCTGGGTGCTGGATACCGGTACCATAGGTATGGCCGGCAACCCTATACTCACAAAAAGATTTGACAAAGTAGTTGACGAGAAGATAAACAGTACCAGTGCCTGTGCCAGTACCACAACTATTGCACTCTCCGGAGTCATTGCCAGTATTCCGGTACCAATGGTCTCCATTACCTTTTTACTGTAGGTTAGAATCCCGATTGCAATGGAGATTCCTCCTAAAAGGAATAGAACAGTAATTGAGTCTAACGAAAACCCTCCAATGTTTATTTCAAAGGAGATTGTCTTTACAAACACCCCCATAACATTGGCAATATTATTTGCACCAAGGCTATATGCTCCAAATGCTCCCGCAATAATAAGTCCGTTACGGATAACTGAGTCCAGTTTAAGGAGATGAATGTGACTTCTTCTAATATATCTCCTTAAAAGCATATAAAGAAGTGCAGAAAATATGGCTCCGAGAATAGGACCACTTATCCAGCTGCCCACAATAACTGAGAGCACGCTATAGTCAACCGGGTTGGCCGTAAAATAGCACCACCCCATAATTGCCCCAACTATTGCCTGACCTGTAGAGACAGGCAACTTAAACCGTGTCATTATTGCAACAATCAGCCCCGAACACAACGCTACGGTAAAGGCTCCGCCAACAGCATCTACGGAACCCAGCTCCGATAGTGTGTTGGTGGTTCCCGTACCCTGCAAAACAGCACCAAGTATTACAAAAATTCCGGCTATCAAAGCTGCTTTCGAGAATTTGATCATCTTTGAACCGACTGCTGTTCCAAAAATATTGGCAGCATCATTGGCACCAAGGGACCACCCCAAAAACAGACCGCTCGATATAAAGACGAGTATCAGCATAATTTATACTACTCTTTTAATTGCCATTATTGAGAGCAGGTCGGCAACCTTTTCTGCAGTATCAGAAATCATCTCTATATGCAGTGTGAAGTAGCGGAGATGAAATTTTTCACTCAGCTTAAGTTCCGGCATTTCGCGGAAAATTCGTCTGCGAATAATATCTGCCAACAGGTCTGCCTCTTTTTCGTAAAAGTAGACTCTGTGGATTTTCTCATTCACATTTACAGGATCTGTAAAGTAGCTCTTCGCTGCCGGTATTACTGACTCAGCTGCAGAGACCGATATTTGCAGAAGCCGAATGAAGTCCGGAATAAGCTCTGCAGGGATGTGCGGCTGCTCTACATCAAACTGAAAAAGATTCTTTTTTGCCTGGTCAATAATATTGTCAAGCTCCTCGAGCAATCTCATAAAATCTCCTCTCAGTTCGGGCATTAGTGATTGAGAGAAAAGAGTACTCTCAATTTTTCTTCTCAATTTATCTGACTCCAGCTCTGAATTTGCCAGAGACTGAAGGTTTGAGTTAAAATTTTCTGTGCTGGCGTAGAGGTAGTTTTTTACACCCTCTTTAAAAAGCAGTAGACTTTGATCTACACAATTAAGAAATTGATCAATCAGTTCAATAGATTTGTTCGCTTTTGCAAAAAGTAACATACTCTCAATTTTTTTAGTAATACCCCACGCAAGTTACAATATATTCAATCCCATAATTCATATCTTAACAAATGTTCGGGATGGATGTTAAATGTTCTTGTAGAGGTATTGATTATTATTATTCCGTTATATTTTAATTATTTAAATATAGCTGTTTTATTGTTTGTAGAGATAAATATTTATTTATGCACGTTTTTGTAGAGTTTATGTATAGGTAGTCACCCCTCGTTTTAGAGTCATATTCTGCTTTTAATAACTCTACAGCGTAAAAAATAGCAGTTACAATCTCCTCTTTTCGAAGGTAAAAACCGGCCGCTCTCTTTAACAGAGATGAGGTTTCTAAAAGAGCTTAAATAAAATATCATTAGCTTTGCGATACGTTGAGCAGAAATGGTTATATCTATGGACAGAGAGAAGATATTCAAACGATTATTCTATTTTTTAAAGACACGCTATATCTATCTGAGAGGATTCCGGGTTAAGGAGATCTCAGATTCTAAAAGTATTCCAATAATAATCAATAACTTCAACAGGGTTACCACCTTGAAGGAGTTGATCTCTTTTCTGGAGCAAAGAGGGTATAAAAACATCTTTATTATTGATAATGCCTCTACATATCCGCCACTTTTAGAGTATTACAAGCAGACTCCTTATAAAGTCTTTATGCTGGATAAGAACATAGGTTATAAAGCACTGTGGAGAACTCCTATCTACAAGCAGTTTCAAGATAACTTTTTTGTCTATACCGACTCAGATGTTGTCCCGTGTGAAGAGTGCAAAGATGACTTTATGGATCTGTTCCGATCAATTATGAGACGGCACCCTTTCGCAACAAAAGTTGGTTTTGGTCTTAGAATAGACGATCTTCCGGACCATTTCAGCCAGAAACAATCTGTGATTGAGTGGGAGAAGAGACATTGGGAGATTGAGAGTGAGAGAGATCTTTTTCGTGCACCGATCGATACCACCTTTGCTCTGTACAGACCCTACACAAGAGCTTATTCAAACTGGTATATTGAGAGTTACAGGACTGGAGGGAGCTATGTTGCCAGACATATTCCCTGGTACACAAACTCCGCTAACCCATCTCAAGAGGAGCTCTACTATATTAAAAGTTGCATAAGATCTTCTCACTGGACAGCATTGCAACAGAGCGAATTTAAGATAGAGCCGGCAAACGGGGAGATAGGGGCTTAAGTGCATTAAAATAAAACAATAATAGAGTCAAAATGAAACAGAGAGGGGAAGAGTTAAAAAAAATCACTCCGGAGGATCTCCTAAAGAAGAGAATCCTCGTTCTTGACGGAGCAATGGGAACAATGATTCAGCGGTTTAAACTTACCGAAGAGGATTATCGCGGGGAGAGGTTTAAAGATCATTCTATGCCGCAGAGAGGAAATAATGACCTGCTCTCGTTAACAAGAGGTGATATAATAAAGGGAATTCATCTTGATTACCTTAACTCCGGTGCAGATATTATAACTACAAATAGCTTCAACTCAAACAGAATCTCTATGGCCGACTATGGGATGGAGAGTCTTACATATGAGTTGAACTTCGCATCTGCCTCGCTTGCAAAAGCAGCTATA
Source organism: Bacteroidales bacterium (assembly GCA_030695165.1). GTDB lineage: Bacteria > Bacteroidota > Bacteroidia > Bacteroidales > UBA932 > Bact-08. The sequence goes on along the minus strand of JAUYTH010000096.1, from coordinate 21,045 downwards.
ATGGAGTACGAGATGCTCTCATCAAAAGATGAAGCGAAATCGGGCTCTTTGGAACCCCATTTTGTTGCAGGAACGCTTGGCCCTACAAACCGAACGGCATCTATGTCATCCGATGTTAATGACCCCGGAGCAAGGGCGGTCTCTTTTGACGATTTAGTTGATGCCTATAGTGAGCAGGCGAGAGGTTTAATAGATGGAGGTGCAGATATTCTGCTCATTGAGACAATCTTTGACGTTCTCAATGCCAAAGCGGCTCTCTTTGCTCTGGACTGCCTTTTTGAAGAGAGGGGTCAAAGGCTGCCAGTTATGGTATCGGGGACAATAACCGATGCAAGTGGAAGAACACTTACCGGCCAGACTCTGGAGGCTTTTCTGGTATCAATCTCACATTATCCTCTATTGAGTGTCGGGCTTAACTGCGCTCTCGGAGCAGAACAGCTGCGACCATTTGTCGGGGAGCTATCTGCAAAATCTCCCTTTTTTGTATCTGCTCACCCGAATGCAGGGCTTCCAAATCAGTTCGGGGAGTACGACCAGGCGGCACAATATATGGCCTCGGTTGCAGAGGAGTTTATGAAACAGGGGTGGATAAATATCATTGGAGGGTGCTGCGGTACAACACCGGCTCATATAGCGAAGATTGCAGAGGCAGCAAGAAGACACTCTCCCAGAGTGATCCCTGTTTTACAGCGCTATACACAACTGAGCGGACTGGAGGCTCTCACAATCACTCCCGAAACAAATTTTGTAAACATCGGAGAGAGAACAAACGTCTCAGGATCAAAGAAATTCGCCAGACTTATAAAGGAGGAGAGATATTCAGATGCTCTTGCAATTGCACGGGATCAGGTAGATGGCGGGGCGCAAATCATTGATGTCTGTATGGACGAAGCGATGCTGGACTCACAAAAAGCGATGGTTCGTTTTGTAAACCTTATAATGGCCGAGCCGGATATCTCCAGACTTCCCTTAATGATAGACTCATCTAAATGGGAGGTAATTGAGAGCGCACTTAAGTGCATCCAGGGCAAATCGGTTGTAAACTCAATAAGTCTTAAAGAGGGTGAAGAGGTTTTTCTGGAGCGTGCAAAAACAATCAGAAGGTTTGGTGCGGCAGCGGTTGTTATGCTCTTTGACGAGAAGGGACAGGCAGATACATTTGCCCGGAGGATAGAGGTTGCGCAGAGATGTTACTCACTCCTGATAGAGAAGCTTAACTTCCCGCCGGAGGATATCATATTTGACCCTAATGTCCTTGCAGTTGCAACAGGAATTGAGGAGCATAATAATTATGCAGTTGACTTTATTAAAACAACCTCCTGGATAAAGCAAAATCTGCCATACGCCAAGGTGAGCGGCGGAATAAGTAATCTCTCATTCTCTTTTAGGGGAATGGACACTGTCCGCGAAGCTATGCACTCAGCCTTCCTCTACCACGCAGTAAAGGCCGGGCTGGATATGGGCATAGTAAACCCCGGAATGCTACAGGTCTATAGCGAAATCCCGCCGGATCTTCTAACCCTAACAGAAGATGTCGTTCTCAACCGGCGCAAAGATGCCACCGACCGCCTTGTATCCGTGGGGGAGAACCTTGCCAAGAGTATTGGGGGTGGGCCTCTGGCCAAGGAGTTAGACTGGCGCCAACTGCCTGTAAAAGAGAGAATAAAACACGCTCTCATTAGAGGTCTTGATGAGTATATAGAAGAGGATGTAGAGGAGGCTCGCGCTCTTTATAAAAGATCTATTGAGCTTATTGAGGGGCCATTGATGGGGGGAATGAATGAGGTTGGAGATCTTTTTGGCTCCGGGAAGATGTTTCTTCCTCAGGTTGTGAAGAGTGCCAGAGTTATGAAAAAGGCGGTCACCCGGCTGGCACCCTACATAGAGCTTGAGAGCGATGGAGCGGAGAGTAAGAGCGCAGGCAAATTGCTGCTTGCAACTGTTAAAGGAGATGTTCACGACATTGGGAAAAATATTGTAAGTGTCGTTCTTTCCTGCAACAACTATGAGATTATTGACCTTGGTGTTATGGTCTCTGCAGATAAAATAATAGATACAGCAATAGATGAAGCTGTAGATTTTATAGGGCTAAGCGGTTTGATAACCCCATCGCTGGAGGAGATGGTTCACGTAGCGGCAGAGCTGGAGAGAAGAGGTGTAAAGATTCCTCTCCTGGTTGGCGGTGCTACAACATCGGAGATACACGCAGCAGTAAAAATTGCTCCAAAATACTCCTGTTCAGTAATACACGTTAAGGACGCATCAAAAGCCGCCGGAGTTCTCTCTTCCCTTAAGGGGGCAAACAGTTCAGATTATAAATCTGCCATATTACGAAAATATGACTCTCTGCGAGAGGTTCATAACTCCCGTAAAGAGAACAGGCAACTAATCTCTTATGAAGAGGCAAAAAGAAATTCTCTCTCAATAAACTGGGACGAAAACACTGTTTACTCTCCCGCCCGGGCTGGTCTTCACCAGATAGATAATATTGATTTGAATACCCTTTACGATTATATCGACTGGACATTTTTCTTCTTTGCCTGGAAAATGTCGGGCAGATATCCTTCAATCTTCAAAGATCCGGTAAAGGGAGAGGAGGCGAAAAAGCTGTATGAAGATGCAAAGATCTTTTTGAAGGAGATTGCAGATAAAAGCTTAATAACAGTAAAAGCTGTTTATGGTATCTTCCCTGCCGCATCCAGCGGAGATGACATTATTCTGGCAGATGATAACCAACAGATAACCAAGTTGCATTTCCTTCGTAACCAGGAGATTAAAGATAAAGGCATCCCTAACCTCTCTCTGGCAGATTTTATAAAGCCTATAGAAGATGTATCTGCAAGCAAAAACTTAGAGCCCGCTCTGTTGAAAGACCACATTGGGGCATTCGTGGTATCTGCAATAATTGATGATTCCAGGATGAGCCTTTACAAAGAGGACGATTATGCAACAATTATGATAAGAATCCTTAGCGACAGGCTGGCTGAGGCTTCGGCCGAGTGGCTTCACGAAAAGATTCGTAAGCAATACTGGGGATATGCAAGGGAGGAGAATCTCCCGCTGGAGATGATGCTCTCATCTAAATACCAGGGAATAAGGCCGGCACCGGGATACCCTGCCTGCCCCGAGCATACCGAAAAGCAGACAATTTTTGACATCTTACAAGCCGAAAAAAGAATCGGGGTTAAACTTACAGAGAGCTATACAATGGTGCCGGCCGCATCTGTTTGCGGATACATCTTCTCACACCCGGCATCTTCATATTTCAATGTAGGTAAGATTGGAGATGATCAGCTTAAAGACTACGCAGCCAGAAAGGGCATCACTGTTGATGAGGCAACCCGGTGGCTGGCCCCTAACCTTTAGATCCCGGTAATTGATTTTTCACGGAAAATTTATATATTTAAATATTGAATCACTGTAACCAAATAAGCTAATGACTGTAATTGAAAAGATCAAAAACGCAAAAAGCCCCCTTTTTACATTTGAGCTGCTGCCCCCATTAAAGGGACACAGTATTGATAAAATATATGCCTCAATAGAGGGTCTGCTAGAGTTTGACCCGGCTTATATCAACTTTACATCCCATCGCAACGAGACTCTCTACCGGGAGAGGGCAGACGGCACACTCGAGAGAAGGGTAGCCAGAATCCGCCCGGGAACAATTGCTCTGGCTGCAGCAGTTAAATACAAATACAACATTACCGTTGTACCACATCTGCTTTGCGGTGGCTTTACAAAGGAGGAGACCGAGAACGCACTTATTGAGATGAACTTTTTGGGTATCCACGATGTTCTCGCTCTTAGAGGGGACCCTGCTAAAGGAACCCGGATGTTTATCCCGGAGAGGGATGGGCACCGAAATACAAACGAACTCATTGAGCAGGTGGTCAATCTAAATAAAGGAAGGTATCTGGACTCATCTATGGAGAGTGCTTCGCCAACCTCATTCTGTATTGGTGTTGCAGGATATCCGGAGAAACACTTTGAGGCTCCCAACCTTGAGGTAGATATGGAGTATCTGAAACAAAAGGTAGATGCAGGCGCACATTATATAGTAACCCAGATGTTCTTTGATAACGAAAAGTTTTACCGGTTCAGAGATCTGTGTACCAAAATTGGAATTACTGTTCCAATTATCCCGGGCATTAAACCGATATCTGCACTCAACGACATAAAACTTCTTCCTCAGACCTTCCATATTGATGTCCCACAGGATCTCTTTAAAGCGGTAGTTAAATGTAAGGATGATAAAGAGGCCAGAGAGGCGGGAGTAGAGTGGGCAACTATGCAGTCTAAGGATCTAATTAAAAATGGGGTTCCCGGAATTCACTTCTATACCCTGGGGAGGTCAGATAATGTTGCAAAAATTGTAAAATCTTCATACTAGTATTTTTAAAAACTAGAATTATCATAAATGAGTACAAGCAATAATTTTAACGACTATAAAGTAGCAGATATAACACTGGCAGATTTTGGCAGGCGGGAGATAGAGATTGCCCAGAAGGAGATGCCCGGGCTGATGTCGCTGCGTAAAAAATATGGCTCAACAAAACCGCTTGCAGGTGCAAGGGTAATGGGGTCACTCCATATGACCATCCAGACAGCAGTACTGATTGAGACACTCAAAGAGCTTGGTGCAGATGTCCGCTGGTGCAGCTGTAACATATTCTCAACCCAGGACCACGCAGCTGCTGCCATTGCAGCATCTAAAGTTCCTGTATTTGCCTGGAAAGGGGAGACTCTTGCAGAGTACTGGTGGTGCACCGAAAGAGCTCTAGATTTTGGCAACGGATTGGGGCCAAACGTTATTGTAGATGATGGTGGTGATGCCACTATTATGGTTCACCGGGGCTATATGGCAGAGAGTGACGCATCAATTCTGTCTGCTCCTGCCCAGGCACAGGATGAGATTGAACTTAATAATATCTTAAAAGAGCTTCTTGCCTCTGACCCCGGTCGCTGGCATAGACAGGCTCCCGAGATTAAGGGAGTTTCGGAGGAGACCACTACCGGAGTGCACCGCCTCTATCAGATGCTGGAACAGGGGAAGCTACTGTTTCCTGCGTTTAATGTAAACGACTCGGTAACAAAATCTAAATTCGACAACCTCTACGGATGCCGCGAGTCACTTGCAGATGGCATTAAAAGGGCAACCGATGTTATGATTGCCGGGAAGGTTGTGGTGATTGCGGGCTACGGAGATGTAGGAAAAGGTTGTGCACGCTCTATGCATAGCTACGGGGCAAGGGTAATTATTACAGAGATAGACCCCATCTGCGCACTGCAGGCGGCTATGGAGGGTTACGAGGTGAAGAGGATGGAGGAGGCTGTTTTTGAAGGGAACATCTTTGTAACAACCACTGGCAATAAAGACATTATAACTGCAGAGCATATGGCTGCTATGAAAGATCAGTCAATAGTGTGTAACATAGGTCACTTTGACGATGAGATTCAGGTGGCAAGGCTGGAAAAGTGGAGTGGAATCAAAAAAATAAACATCAAGCCTCAGGTAGACAGATATCTCTACCCGGACGGGCACTCAATCTTCCTGCTGGCACAGGGTCGTCTTGTAAACCTTGGTTGCGCAACAGGTCACCCCTCATTTGTTATGAGTAACTCCTTTACAAATCAGGTTTTGGCACAGATGGAGCTTTGGAACAAAAAGTACGAAATTGATGTATATCGCCTTCCCAAACATCTTGACGAAGAGGTGGCAAGGCTCCATCTGGAACAGCTTGGGGTCAAACTTACTCTCCTTACCCCGGAGCAGTCAGAATATCTGGGAATCCCAGTAGAGGGTCCTTATAAACCAGAACACTACAGATATTAAAACATCACGTTTTAAAACAGAGATGTTATGAGCAACAGACCATTGGTCTCCATAATAACGGTCAACTACAACCAGAGCATCGTAACCGGTGAGTTGCTGCAATCTCTGCGCTCTATTACATACCCCAATTATGAAATTATAGTTGTAGATAATGGCTCTGTTGAGAATCCGGACAAACTTAAAGAGAGCTTCCCGGAGATCTATCTGGTTAAGACCGGCGAGAATCTTGGTTTTGCCGGAGGTAATAACAGAGGGATAAGAGTCTCAAAAGGCAAATATCTGATGTTTCTTAACAACGACACAGAGGTCTTTCCCGGCTTTTTGGAGCCTCTGGTACAGCTGTTGGAAGATGACTCAACAATAGGGATGGTTAGCCCTAAAATCAAATATTTCAGGAGTCCGGATATTGTACAATATGCCGGGTTTACCAAAATGAACCCATACACAATCCGAAACAGCGGTATTGGGTATCTACAGCCGGACGGCCCCGAATATGACACTATCTCTCAAACAGAGTATATTCACGGAGCTGCAATGATGGTCCCAAGAGCTTTGGTCGAAAGAGTAGGCCAGATGCCTGAAATCTATTTTCTCTACTATGAAGAGTACGACTGGAGCGAAATGTTTAAACGTGCTGGTTATAAGATCTACTACCACCCCGGCTCTACCATCCTGCATAAAGAGTCTGTAACTACAGGTGTTGAGAGCCCTTTAAAAACCTACTATATAAACAGAAGCCGGCTTATATTTACCCGTAGAAACTACTCCGGATTTCAGTTGGTTATTAGTCTTCTGTTTCAGACACTAATCTCGCTCCCAAAGAACAGTCTGGTTTTTATGCTTAAAGGTAAACTCAAAAATATGTTAGCTTACTGGAGAGCCTATCTCTGGAATATTACCCATTTAAAACTCTGGTTATGAGAATCGGCATTGAAGCACAAAGAGTTTTCCGGACTAAAAAGCACGGAATGGATATGGTTGCCCTGGAGCTGATTAAAAACCTTCAGGTCATTGATACAGAGAATGAGTATGTAGTTTTTGTAAAACCGGATACCGACAGAGAGTGCATTCCCGACTCCCCCAACTTTAAGATTGTTGAACTTAGTGGTGGCCCCTACCCTATATGGGAGCAGCTTGCCCTTGGGAGGGCTGCCATAAAAGAGGGTTGCCAGATCCTGCACTGCACAAGCAACACAGCTCCCATAAGGTGTAAGATTCCTCTTATAATAACCCTTCACGACATAATCTATCTCGAAAGCATATCCCTTTTCAAAAAAAGCGGCACCTGGTATCAGAAGTTTGGAAATATGTACCGGAGGTTTGTTGTGCCCATTGTTGCCAAGAGAAGCGCTCGTGTGGTTACTGTCTCCAACTTTGAGAAAGAGCGTATCCGGAGCTTTATGGGGCTTAAAGATAATCTGGTTGCAATTTACAACGGAGTGGGCAGCCACTTTACAAAGATTAGTGATGCTCAAATTATCGAAAGGGCAAAATCTAAGTACAACCTTCCCGATAATTTTCTCTTCTTTCTGGGAAATACAGATCCAAAGAAGAATACCCCCAATGTTTTGAAGGCATTCGCAATATTCAACGCCCAATCTGCAGTCAAGTACAGACTGGTTATGCTCGATTTTCGCGAGAGTGCGCTTTTGCAAATCCTAAGCGAAATAGGGTACCCTCAAATAAGGGAGGATATTCAACTTACAGGATATGTTCCTAACGGAGAGTTGCCTGCCATAATAAACCAATGTAAGGTTTTCCTATATCCATCTCTTAGAGAGAGCTTCGGGATACCGATTTTAGAGGGGATGGCGTGCGGTGTTCCTGTAATCACATCCACAACATCTTCAATGCCGGAGGTGGCCGGCGATGCTGCTCTGCTGGTTAATCCGGAGAATACTCAGGAGATTGCAGATGCAATTACAAGGGTATTGTCAGACAATCAACTTCGTGAGTCACTCTGCCAAAAAGGTATTGAAAGAGCCTCTCACTTCTCCTGGAGAGAGATGGCACAAAACTATCTGGAACTCTATAAGAGCGTTATCAAAGAACTTTAGTATAATATCTACCATTATGAGAACTCCTGAAATTCTTTTTTTTGCTGCCCTGTTTATTGTCTTCTATACCTACATAGGATATGGAATTCTGCTATATCTTTTAGTAAGAATTAAAAGAGTGCTAAAGCCTTCTCTCCGCAGAGATCTATCTCCATTTGAACCAGAAATTACAATTTTAGTTACAGCATATAACGAAAAGGAGTTTGTAAAGTTAAAAGTTGAGAACACCCGCTCTCTGGACTACCCTAAAGATAAGCTTCGGCAGATTTGGGTAACAGACGGCTCAAATGACTCAACCCCGGAGTTGCTAAAGGAGTACCCTGAAGTTACTGTGCTTCACCTTGATGAGCGAAGGGGTAAAATTGCGGCAATGAACAGGGCAATGAAGCTAATTGAGACACCTTACGTAATCTTCTCAGATGCAAATACAATGCTTTCACAGGCATCTGTAAGAGTTATTGCAGATCTTTTCCGGAATCCTAAAACAGGTTGTGTATCCGGCGAGAAGCGAATCCGAAGCTCCGCTTCCGATGGTGCGGCAGGAGCCGGAGAGGGTATCTACTGGAGGTATGAATCTACTTTAAAAAAATGGGATGCAGAGCTCTACTCTGCTGTTGGTGCGGCCGGTGAGCTCTTTGCAATAAGGACAGAGCTGTTCCGGGAGGTTGAACCGGATACTCTTCTGGATGATTTTATCATCTCCCTGAGGGTTGCAATGAGTGGTTATAAGATAGATTACAACCCAAATGCCTATGCAATAGAGGCGCCTTCGGAGAGTGTTAAGGAGGAGTTAAAACGAAAAATCCGAATAGCAGCCGGGGGAATCCAGTCAATAGTGCGTCTTTTACCTCTGCTAAATATTTTTAAGTATAGAACACTTTCGTTTCAATATATCTCTCACAGGGTTTTACGATGGACATTAGCCCCTGCACTTCTCCCGTTCATCTTTATTGTTAATGCAGCTCTTGTTTGGAGCTCCCCAATCTATCTGGCCCTATTTATTGCCCAAACTATCTTCTACTCTCTGGCTGCTTTAGGATGGATACTTCAAAGTAGAGAGATAAAGGTGAAGGTGCTTTTTGTCCCCTACTACTTCCTCATAATGAACTATGCTGTTTACCGGGGGTTCTTCCGGTATTTGGCAGGCAAGCAGAGTGTAAACTGGGAGCGGGCTAAGAGAGGGTGATGCTAACCGGCGTCATATCCAACATTGCGTTTATGATAAAAAAGGTGCTGTATTTACCTACTTCACTCTCCCGGATAACACGCTCCCGGATAGCACCACTTGTAAGAAGAGACTCTCTCTTTGTCCCCTTTAAAAGGGGATCTGCAGGGGTAAAGTAACTTATTCCATCTCCAAAGACGATATTGCAATATGAGCTGTCTGTAATAAGACCCTCTTTAACTATAAGAATATCGTCACAATCTCCCCTCTTTTCTAAAAGTGTATTAATAGCAACTCTGTTTTCATATTTAAACCTGTAGTCTATATCTCCACCATCAACCAACTTAAGTGTTTTTATATCCTTTGGGGTGTATGGTTCCAGTGAGTAATCTATAATATCCTTTGAGTAGATAACCCTCAGTTTAAAGACTCCGCTTAATGGCCGATTAACATTGAAATATAACAACTCTGCCAAGGGCAGCTCTTTGATTATTCCAAAATTATGAAGCATTGTCTGAGAAGATCTTTTTAGGTGTAGATCCAGGTTTTGGGCAACACCGTCAACCACCTTAATTGTCTCAATAAAATTCATAATTGTAGTTTATAATCTACTCTCAAAAGGGAAGTAGATCTTGGCTATCATTTCACTATGTTCATCTTCGCAATTGCTGTTAACGGTTATACCCCCTCCGCTTCTGTACCACAGCTTTCCATTATTATCTCTCTCAATGAATCGTATCATCACTGCCGAGTCAAAAACAGATCCGTCGAAAAAACCAAAAATCCCGGTATAGAAACCCCTTCTCTCCCCCTCGCTCTCGGCAATAAGTTTGAGAGTAGATTTTTTTGGAGCTCCCGATACGGAGCCTGCAGGGAGTAGCCTAAAAATGAGATCACCCAAATTTTCTAGATAGCTCCCGGGCAAATCCCCTCTAATGTCGGAGCTAACCTGCAGAATTTCACCTCTGTCGGTTTTGACTCTGTCTATGTATCGGAAACTCTCGACCCAAACCCTCTCCGAGACCTTACCCAGGTCGTTTCGTATAAGATCTGTTATGGTGTTGTGCTCACTACTCTCTTTGTAATCTGAGAGAATCTTCTCACGGGCCTCTGGAATAGACGCCATAATGGTACCCTTCATAGGTCTGGAGGATATAACCCCATTTTCAATCTTCACAAATCTCTCCGGGCTGAAACATACAAATTGGCCTGGCAGACAGATCGCAAACGGGGATTCAGATTCATAGAAGATCTCTTCGAAGGTTAGCGAGGTCTCTACCTCTGTTTTGCAGGTTAGGTTAATCAGATATGTATCTCCACGCATAAGCCCATCAAGAACAGAGTTGAATTTCTCTCTATACTCTTTAATGGGTACAGGATTTACAATTTTAAGATTTTTTTTTCCCGCTTTAAATAGTGGACGAGTACTCTTTGCAGATAGATTGCAGATATCTCCCACCCGGAATAGTATCTCGCTGCTGTTAATCGGGTCTTCTATAAAGATTCCACTCTCCAATTCAAAATCTACTGCAAAAAGAAACGAACCTCTCTGTGATGCAGTGCGGTTTATATGCTCACAAACCTCTGCCGCCGAAATAATCGCTGCTTTAGAATCTTTTGGAAGGTTTGAGTTATAAGACATTTAAATAGTTTTTTAACAAAGGTGTTTGACATTTGCCATAAATTGGTAACAAATGTACTAAAATATATACTTTTGCGGGGTGAAAAGGACTCTGATTATAGATAACTACGACTCGTTTGTATACAATGTTCTTCACCTGGTAAAAAAGGTGACTGACTCTCCTGCAGATATCTTCTTCAATGATAAAATCCCATTCGACAAACTGGATAGTTACAGCCACATTATTCTCTCCCCGGGGCCCGGTGTCCCTTCGCAGGCGGGAGATATGCTTAAACTCATAGATAGCTGCAAAGAGAGCCACTCAATTTTGGGGATATGTCTGGGACACCAGGCGATTGCCCAACATTTCGGAGCCAGACTCATAAACCTGAGCCACCCTCTACACGGTCACAAATCTGTTTTAACCATCGAAGATAGTGATGACCCTTTGGTTGGGAAGTTTAATAAAGATAACCCCTGTACAGTTGCTCTTTATCACTCCTGGGCTGTAAAGAGAGAGGGTTTCCCCTCTGTTCTATCTATTGGCTCCTGCAATGAAGATAAGATCATAATGTCTCTTTATCACAGGTCGCTGCCAATTTACGGGGTTCAGTTCCACCCGGAGTCTGTAATCACAAACCTGGGCGAACAGATACTCTCTAACTATTTTTACGGTAGCTGAGTACTGCCCACAGGCTAAAAGCTCCTGCAAATCCAAACATAATAAAAATATGTTTGGAGAGATCTGCCAGGCCACTCCCTTTTAGAAAGACCATTCGCATTATCTCTGTAAAATACTTCATTGGGTTTATGGCGTTTATAACCTGTGCCCATAAAGGCATACTGCTGACCGGTGTGAAAAGACCACTCATAAGAATCATAACGAGCATAAAAAAGAACATCACAAACATTGCCTGCTGCATAGTTCGTGAGTTGTTGGATATAACCAACCCTAAGCCGGATACCACAATAAGGAAGAGAAAAGAGAGCAGGTAGAACTCAAAAATACTCCCTACAGGGACAATCCCGTAGAGGAGTTTTGCCAAAATCAGTGTATTTGTAAGTATTATAAATCCGATAACCCAATACGGTATAAGCTTGGAAAAAATAAAGGTGATCTTTCTTACCGGCGTTACATTTATCTGCTCAATTGTACCAGCCTCCTTCTCCGAAACTATATTTAGGGCAGGCAGAAACCCTCCGATTATTGTAATGATTATAACTATGAGGCCGGGTACCATAAAAAGCTTATAATCCATTGATGGGTTGTATTTACTTAGAGAGACTATCTCTATTGAGGTTGGCATTGCTGTTGAAGCTGGCATTGAAGACGACACAACAGATGAGGATCCTCTGTTAACGATTCTGCTCTCCATAAGCTCGTCCGAGAAATCATTTACAACACTAGCCAGATATGAGGCGGCAATGCTCCCTCTGATTCCATCTACTGCATTTGAGGAGATTGAGAGCTCTCTGTTGACTCCATTTACCAGATCTTTTTCAAAATCTGCAGGTATCTCCAAAATAATATCACTCTCAGCTCTCTCTATTGTCGAAATTGCCTCGCTATAGGTGGCCCTGTAGATTGCCTCGGAAAAATATTCCGAACCGGAGGCTTTTTGGGTAAGTCTCCTTGAATATGTGCTGTTGTCGTTATCGACCACGCATAAGCGAATATCTTTCACATCCAGATTCGCTGCCCAAGGCATCAGTATCATCATCACCACAGGATAGACAAGTATCAGCTTAGGGAGAAACCTGTTTCTCGCAATCTGTTTAAACTCCTTTTCCAACAAAAATCTGAACATCATAAATTTATTTAGCAATGTGACTCTCTACTGAAGCCTGTCTCTAAAACTTCTTAAACTGGCTGTAAGATAGATGGCTGCCATAGCAACAAGTACAGATAATTCGGTTACAACAGAGTTTAGCGGCAACCCCTGAATCATAAGTTTTCTTACAGCCTCTATGTACCATTTTGCAGGGATAAATTGTGCTATAACCTGTAGGATTTCGGGCATATTTGATACCGGATAGATCATTCCGGAGAGCAGCATAACCGGCATCATCAGAACCAGCCCCGATATTAACATTGCTGCTACCTGTGTGGTTGCAATGGATGAGATGAGCAAGCCCATAGAGAGGGAGACAAAAATGAATATCATAGATAATATCACCAGCCAAAAGAGGCTTCCTGTGACAGGAACCCCAAGCAGAAATACAGAGAGCAGCAATATTGTTGTCAGGTTGACTACCGATAGCACAAAATAGGGGACAGCCTTGGATAGTATCAGAAAGATAGGGCGTACGGGAGATACAAGTAAAACCTCCATTGTGCCCGTCTCCTTCTCTCTCACTATTGAGATTGAGGTCATCATTGCGCAGATGAGCATAAGTATCAGACCCATTACCCCCGGTACAAAATTGTATGAACTCTTCATTTGGGGGTTATAGAGGAGTCTCACATTTGGGATGGCAACTCCGCCGGATTGCAGGTTTTTCGCTTCAATATCCAATTCGGCCGACCGGATTATTGAAGATGCATATAGAATAATTGATGACGCCATATTCGGGTCTGTTCCATCTGCGGTAAGCCCCACCCTGGCGCTCCCCTGATGCATCAATCTCTCCCGGAACCTGTCACTGTAGTTTACAATCAGAGAGACCTCTCCCCTTCTTAAAAGGGCATCTGCCTGCTGCTCTGTTGTAATCATCATATATGGTTTAAAATACTCTCCGGCTGTCAATCTCTCTGTTATCATTGTTGTTGCAGCATCGCGGGAGGGATCCATTATTGCTACTTTAACGTTTTTCACCTCATTTGTTAGTGCAAATCCAAATAAAATAATCTGAATCACAGGCATAAGGAGTAATATAAGCACACTCCTTCCATCTCTGAATATATGGAGAAACTCCTTCCTTACGAATATGTAAAATTGTCTCATCGTTTAGAGTTTGCTAGTTGATAAAAGACCTCATCCATACTTTTTGCACCATACTTCAACTTTAGATTTGCAGGTGTATCTAAAGCGTCAATTACACCATCCTTCATTATTGATACCCGGCTGCAGTACTCAGCCTCATCCATATAGTGAGTAGTTACAAAAATTGTTATTCCCCGCTCTGCAGCATCGTAGATAAGCTCCCAAAACTGTCGCCTTGCTTTGGGGTCTACCCCGCCGGTCGGCTCGTCCAGAAAAACAATGCCTGGGTTATGTATTATTGCTACTGAGAATGCCAGCTTCTGTTTCCACCCTGCAGGCAGTGACTTTACCATTGTGTTTCTCTCTTGAGTGAAACCAAGTTCGTGGAGCATTCTCTCGGTAGTTTGGGAAATTTCTCTCTCCTTTAATCCATAAATACCTCCGAAAAGCCGGAAGTTCTCCCATACACGCAGGTCATCATACAGGGAGAAGCGCTGACTCATATATCCTATATTGGCTTTTACTTTTTCCGGATCCTTTGTGATATCGAAGCCTGCAACAAATCCTCGCCCGGATGTTGGTTTAAGAAGACCGCACAACATCTTCATAGCGGTTGTTTTTCCTGCACCGTTTGCTCCGAGGAACCCGAATATCTCCCCCTTTTTCACCTCAAATGAGATAGCGTTGACAGCTGTAAATCTTCCGAAAACCTTTGTCAGATTCTCAACAATAATTACAGGCAAGATATCTTTTTCTAAGTCAATATTCATATCAATCGTTGTTAGCAGAGAACTCCATATAGCAATCCTCAATGGTCGGGGCAATCTCTTTAATGTTGAAGTCACGGACTCCTTTTTGTTGAAGTTTTTGTGCAAGAGAGTCAATATAGCTTGTGTTGTATAAGTTTTTATCTACAGCTATATGATGTTCCTGACCAAAAGAATATACGCTTTTAATTCTATCATAACTTCTAAGCTCTTTTAGTAGTGAGTGCATATCCTCTCCCCATATTGCAAGAAGCTTGTTTTGGTAGGAGTCAATCACACCGCGGGGTGAATTGCTGCTTAGAACTCTACCCTCTTTAATAAGTGCAATTCTGTCACATAAGAGCGCCTCATCCATATATGAGGTGGACACCACAATTGTGATCCCATTCGTTTTTAGTCTCTCAAGCATCTGCCAGAACTCTTTTCTTGAGACAGGGTCTACTCCGGTTGTAGGTTCATCCAGAAACAGAACCGAGGGTTTGTGGATTAGTGCGCAGCTGAGGGCAAGCTTCTGCTTCATACCGCCAGAGAGTCGGGAGGCTCTCCTGTTGCCAAAAGGGGCAATATCCTTAAAGATGTTCTCTATTAACGGGTAGTTATCTGCAACCTTAACATTGAAGACAGATGCAAAGAAGGAGAGGTTTTCGTCTACCGTCAAATCTCCATAGAGAGAGAATCTTCCCGGCATATAACCTATTATCCTCCTTATCGATTTATAATCTCGCCTAACGTCGAGACCTTCAATGGTTGCAACTCCGCTATCTGGAAGAATAAGTGTTGTGAGAATCCGGAATAGAGTGCTCTTACCGGCCCCGTCAGGCCCAATAAGACCGAACATCTCCCCTTTTTTCACCGAGAGAGAGATGTTGTCCAGAGCTTTAACTACGGAGTAGCTTTTTGAAACCCCTTTTATCTCTACAGATATATCGCTGCTCATCAAAACCTAATTTTTAAACCTCACCTCTCCGTACATTCCCATTTTAATATATCCGTCATTTTTTACGGCAATCTTTACGGCATATACCAGATTTGACCTCTGGTCTCTGGTTTGAATATTTTTTGGTGTAAACTCTGCCTCCTGAGATATCCACGTTACAACTCCGGCATACTCTTTAGTTGTATTGTTGTCAAATCCGGTGAATACTTCCACTTCATCTCCCACTTTAATCTCAGATAGATCTAATGCAGAAACATACGCCCTCAGTATGAGATTATCGAGATCTGCTATCTTTAAAAGTGGTTGTCCTACGCCCCGGAACTCTCCCCTGTTACTATATCTAACCGTAACTGTACCGGATATTGGAGCAAGAATCATACTTTTTCTGATGAGGTCCTCTGTTTGGGCAATTTGAATCTCTATTGCAGCACCCTCTTTATCTGCAGATAGATTACCGCTCTCCAGTGCGGAGCGTTGGGCCTCTACCTGCCTCTGCAGGGTAGATGTCTGAGCTTCTATATCTTCCAGAGTTTTTCTGTTACCGGCATCTGCTTTAACCAGCTTTTGTGCCCTCTCTCTCTCCACTTCGAGGTTAGTGATCTGCTGTTTTAATACAGCAATCTGTTTAGAGACATCTGCCCTTCTTGCCCTTAAAGCCTGATTGCCCACAAGTAGTCTTCTCTTTTGAAAACTTAGCTGGATTGTATCTATGTAGCCTAAAACCGCTCCGCTGTCTACCCTGGCACCCTCTTCTGCCCAAAGCTCCATAACCCTCCCGTTTGCCTCAGATGATACAATAAGCTCTGTCGCTTCAAACCTTCCGGATGCGTCATACTCCCCTTTACTATCCCTGCAGGCTAAGATGGCCGGCAACAGGATAAGGATAACAAAAAACCTATTCATATAAAACTAGTTGTTAAGTGTATATTTTAATTCTGTATGTGCCATAATCAGCTCGATCTCCCTCCTTCGCAATGTGCTTCGTGCAATATCCAGCATATTAAGCTCTCTCAGATACTCCGAAACCGAAATGGTCCCACCCTCGAGCCTCTTCTCTGCGGCATCTTTAAGAGTGACTCTTAACTCTATCATCTTACGGTCATCTTCCAGCAGCTCCTGTAGCTTCATAATTTTGCCGTTAACTCCGGTACTTTTGAGCCTGATATTATATAGAAAAACCTCTCGTTGTGTATCTATTTCGCTCTGCCGTACAGAGATCAATCTTAATTCGTCCCTTTTTGTATAGAGAGATCCAAGGTTCCAGACAACCTTAATTCCTGCTGTATAAAAGCCCGCAAATTCATCTTTTAACATATTCAGTCCCGGCCTTCCGTACCCAGCCAGAAGATATGCTCCTAATTTGGGCTGAGACCTCGAATCTATCACTGCTCTCTCGCTCTCAAGAGAGTTTTTACGGGAAACTAAGAGATTGAGTTCCGGGCGCATAATTTCTTTATTTATAATAGTTTTAACTAAAGGTACCTCAAGTGTTGAGTTTTGATTAAACTCTACACCTGTAATCTGCGAAAGCATAGTCAAAAAGGACTCTTTGTCGCAAATTAGCTCTCTCATCCTCTGCCTGAGAGAGATCTGCTCCACCTCAACTGCACTGAGGTCACCTCTGTTTGCCACACCTGCAGATATATATGACTCTACCCGCTCCTTTGCGCGATTAATCTCCCTCTCTGCAATACGCAACTCCTGAATGTACCCCTCTGCCAAAAGAATCCCGAAATAGATGTTATGAACCCTCTCTCTCAAAGTGTATAGCTCTACCTCAATCTCCATTCTCTGCGATACTGCATTTGCCTCACTCTGCTTTTTGTAAGCCCCCGATAGCCCCCCGTCCCATATTGTCTGCTCTACATTAACTAGTGCCGAGTACTGATCTTTGCTCATCGGGTCTATTACTGCTCCCGGAATCATAACCGGAATTGATGTGACATCGGACTGATAGCTCCCTTTTACAGAGAGACCCACCTGAGGCAGGTGGCTTTTGGCTATATTCCGTATAGTATACTCTTTTGCCTGTTCAATAAGATTATATCTTTTAATTAAAGGGTAATTTTCTGTGGCCAGAGCCACACACTCCTCTAGTGAATATTTTTTATTAGTCTGCTCTGCTGCCATTGTTTGTTCCCCTGACGGCACTAATGAGAGTAGTGTCAACATTGCCGAAAATAGTAGTACCTGCATATTATCAACTATTAAATATTACAAAATGTTTTCCTTAATGCATATCCCACCCCATACTGTTAGAAAGACCTCTTCGTTCCTCTTTTTTGTAAACTTTACAAACTCTTCGAAGGAGTAATCTCTTACGTGAGAGATCAGGGGTTGCGCGATGTAGACAAAAAGATTAAGCGACAGTATATTCAGGAATAGGTCGAACGAAGATATCTCCCTTACCCTACCCGCTGCAATCTCTTTTTTCAATTCAGTATCTATTCCGGATAACAAAGAGCCAACAGTATCCTTAATTTTCTCTGCAATAACTCTGAATCTGACCGGATTTGTGGTCATTTCGTTGATTATTAAAAATGGGAGACGGGGGTTTTGAGATATTATCTCTGCGTGACTTTCGATTATGCTTCTTACTACATCCCTAAAGTTTACAGATCTCTCTTTGGAGAGAACTACAGCAGAGATGAAACTGACAAACTTCTTCTCAAAAAGCTTTTCGAAGAGTCGCTCTTTTGTTCGAAAATAGTAGTGTATAAGAGCCTGATTACATCCGACTCTTTTCGCAATCTCTGTTGTAGAGGTCATTGCATACCCTTTCTCCAGAAAGACATCTTCGGCAACATTAAGTATCATCTGCTCTACATTTTCACTCTTTTCACGACGCACTTTTTTATTAGCCATATTTAATGTATTTATTTAATAGCTCTATTAATTATCTGCAAATATCTTTACTATTATCGATAAATGCAAAAAAAATCCTACTTTTATGTAAATTTGCTTTGCAGCTAAAAAAATGAAATAAAATGATATACAGAATATTATTATTATTGACAATCATAGTCTCATCCTGTATAAAGATTCCTAAGGATAGCTATGTATCTGAACTGAAGGTTCCATTTGAGTTTGACTGGAAGACCATAGAGGCGCAACCCGTTAAAATTGTTGAAGTATCTAATGTGGTTAATGACAAAGGGGATACAATTGCAACCCTTTTGCCTCCGGGAGATTATAACCTGACGGTAGTTAAAAACAGCACTCTAACCGTAGTTAAGAGCAATACAGCCCCTGCTACCAAAGCAATTGGTGGGGAAGTCAAAGAGGCGGTCTATTTTCCATCGAAAGGGAGATATGCAACGGTAATGTTTGAAGATCTCTTCCCTTCTAAGGGGGATATGGATATGAATGATGCTGTCTTTGGCCTAAATATAGAGTTCTATGTAGACAATCAGAGTAATGTTAGGGCTTTCAGGATAAATATTCAGCCCAGGGCAATTGGCAGCTCATACCCCTCAATCGGGCTGGCTGCCTCTATCTACACATTTCCCGGAATATCCTTTGTAGATAAGATTACCCACTCCTCAACCTCCTATGTGAATGATCTTTTTAGGGTAATCTCTACAGGAAGCGAATACTCGGTTGAGCAGGGAAATCTCTTTGACGTTATTCCTATAACTGGGAATTTTAGGGCCTACTTCGACAATAGTAAAGATCTATTCCTAAATGCTAGAAATATTGACCCATTTACCTCAACCCAGGAGTTCTATGTAGATGTTGAGCTAAAATCTAACGCAAAATTTCCGTTTTCAATTCTCACTCTGCTGGAACCCGCTACAAACGGCAAAGTTAATATAGACATCTTTGGGGTATTCGGCGAAAGAGGCAAAGAGGTTCACTTCAAAAATGGTCGCCCGACCAACTATTTTTACTATCCCTACTTTGTAAGTGCCAACACCTCAAACTTTGCAACAGTAGACAATTGGGTTTGGGCCGTGCTAAGTGACCAATCTATAAGGCACCCTCAGGAGTTCAAAAAGATATATCACGCCTACCCGAATTTTAAGAGCTGGGCAGAGAGCGGCGGCGGCGGCGGGGCCGGCTGGTATACCCCGGCTGTACTGGATAGCCTCTGGACAAGCGGCAACTTTAGTTATGTGAATTAGTTACACTAAAAAAACATTAAAAAGAGTATCAACTAATGATAAATATTTTCTATATTTGCAAATAATTTTATTAACAATTGTTGAAAACTCTTTACTGCCGTGAAATTTAACCTTTTACCCATTCTTCTCTCTGCTTTACTTCTCTCTTGTGTTAAGATGCCTGAGTCAAATGTAAAGCCAATAGAGGATCTAGTTATACACCCTGACTTTGACTGGAAGACAGTCAAAGAGTTAAACGTGACTGTCACAGTAACACCTGTGGATGCCCAAAGTGCAGATAAAATTCACGTTATCAGGATCTATAGCTCTCCACTATTAAATACCGGCGCGCTTATGGCAACCGGTGTTGCAAAACCGAATGCATCATATGCTGTAAAACTCTCTGTTTCGGCACCCGTAGAGAATCTCTATGTTCACGAAACAAAGCCCAACGGATTAGTGAAAGTCTCCAAACTCCCCATCTCCTCCTCGACATTAAGTATTGCTTTTGATAAAAGATGGGATAATGACTCCTTTTTTACAAAGAGCACCTTTATGACAGGTAATAATGCTCTTTTTACATCTCCCTCAATTGCCATACCTACAGGTTATGATCAGATAGTAAATAACAACAACACCCTCAATACACTCGGTTTTAATACCGGTGAGAGCTCTGCTTACGGAAACACATACAAATCCTATCTTATCCCTACCGGGTATACAAGAACCGCTGCAATTGATTTTAGCAATTACAGGTCACACGCCATTATCTATGTCCAGGGAACATTGAATATCAATGCAGAAATTAATCTTAACAACTCCTCTATTGTGGTTCTTTCCGGAGGCCGGGTTATTTGCGAAGGAATAAATACAGGGAGCTTCACAAATACCAGCTCAAATCCAATTCCAATAGTATACCTTCAGAACAACGCTACAATAACATCAGAGAAACATATCTCTTTAAACAATAACGTAATCACTGTAAATAAAGGGACATTGATTGTAGACGGAAACAATTTTGATCTAGATATGAACAATGCGAGCAAGGTTTACAACGAGGGGACAATAAGAATACTAAACAGTAAATCACAACTGCTCATTACCAATAGTGCTCAGCTTTTCAACTCAGGATTAATTGAATCTCCGGATGTAGAGATGTCGGTAAGCAGTACAACCCTCAATGATGTTACAGGTGTAATAAACATCCAGAAGTGGTACCAGACTAACACAACAGTGCTAACCAACCACGGAGAGATTGTTGCAACCACCTATTTTAAAACTTCCGGCGGAGGTACGGTCTATAACTTCTGTAAAATCCTTGCAGAGCTTTCGGATTTAACCCAAATAACAGCATTTCTTGAACCGGGATCATACTGGAGTTCTCAAGATTTCAAGGTAAACAACTCAAATATCACAATGGTGGGCGGCAGTATGTTCCAGACAGCAAATGTCTCGGCAATTTTCAAAATGAACCTGCAATCCTCATCTGCCTCTTTCTCACTGTTTAAAAACACAGGCAATATGCCGGACCTTAGGTGGGCTCAAACAACATTCAGTGGAAAAATTGAGTATGTTCAGACAACTCTCACCGAAGGCACAGGTGCTAACGGAAGAGGACTTTACCAGGCGTCATTTGTT
>JAUYTH010000087.1 GCA_030695165.1 Bacteroidales bacterium | reverse complement strand
AGAGTGGCGATGATATTAGAAAATCTGCAGTTGAACGGTTAGTAGCAGTTGGTATGTTATAAAGGCTGGAGATTCTTAAAAGTGCCTTAACATCTACATCGTGTGGCTGTGGTTGCATTGGATCCCAAAGAAAGAAGAGTAAATCGATTTTCCCTTCACATATTAGCGCACCAAGTTGTTGATCTCCGCCTAATGGTCCTGATTTCAAAAGTGTTATATCAATATTTAACTCCTCGTTGCTCTTACTCTTGCCTAAGGCCTCTTTAACCATCTTTCCGGTTGTTCCAGTGCATACCAGGTGATGGTTTGCCAATATAACTTTATTGAATTCAACCCATTCAATCAGATCCCTCTTTCGGTTATCGTGCGCAACCAAACCGATAGTCAATTTACTCATTTTTTATTGCAAATATCGGTATTTTGAATCGATTTTAAACAAAGAATTAAAATGGGATATTGCTAAGCCAAATTGCCATAAAGTGAAGGTCTTTTACTTACCCACACAAAAACAGTTTTTTCGCTTACCCAATCCTGCCATTATGGGTAAATTTAACTGGAGAGTAGTGACTGAATTTAATTAATTGATATTTGGCTCGTTCCACCTCTTTGTATTGGTACAAGTTAGGTTAAGGCTTAAATCTTTTATTTGAACGGTGAAATCACCTTTTTCAAGTATCCATTTCCCATCTGCTCCAACAAAAGCAAAATCATTTGCTAGAACAATGAATTTTACTGTTTTGGTCTCTCCCGGCTCAAGGCTAATCTTTGAAAAGGCTCTCAGTCTACGATTATCGGGAGTTAAAGAAGCATATAAATCACTACTGAACAGCATAATGGTCTCTTTTCCTGCTCTTATGCCAGTGTTTTTTATATCGATTGTAAAAGAGAGGGAATCTGAAAATGAGAATTGTTGTTTATCACATTTAAGATTAGAGTATTCAAAAGTCGTATAGCTAAGTCCGTGTCCAAAATTCCACTGAATAAAAGGAATTGCATCGTAGTCATAGGATCCTTGCATTTTATTTAAGTTCTCGCTATGCTTGTAGTCGTATGTTATTAGAGAATTAGCAGCTCTTGGATAGGTGTATGGCAATTTTCCGCTGGGGTTTATATCTCCCCAAATAATTGAGGCAAGTGCATCACCTCCGTAATTTCCCGGTAAGTATGTTTGGATTATAGCCTTCATTTGAGGCTCAAATCCAGATATGATTCTTGGTCTGCCCTCGTTTAATACCAGTATTACGGGTTTTCCAGTTGCTGCAAGTGCTAATGCTAAATTTTGTTGGTTAACAGACAACTCCATTGTTGTTAGATTCCCGGGTGTTTCACAATAGGAGTTTTCTCCCAGACATAAGATAATATACTCGGCTCTTTTTGCTGCCTCTACACATTTATATATTTCTGGGCTATTCTCTTCGTAATATGCAATTGAAGTGGTTGGTGGATTCCCGGTTTTGTAAGTTACTCCCGGTTCGTAAATTACATTATTTGACCCGATTTTTGTTATTATTGCTTCTAGAATTGTGTTGTACTTCTGAGCATAGATGTCGGTTTTTTCACCTTGCCAAGATAATGTCCATCCTCCATTTAATGATCTCATATTATTAGCATTAGGCCCGGCTACCAGAACTCTTTTACCCTTTGGTATAGGTAGAATATTGTCTTTGTTTTTTAATAGTGTTATCGACTCTTCAGAAGCCATAAGGGCTACTTTTGAGTGTTTTTCACTTCCAAAATCGGGGTAATCCTCATATTTGCGATATGGCTTGTTAAATAAATTAAGGCGAAATTTTAGTCTTAAAATGCGTCTGACGGCATCGTCAATTCTGGAAATGGGAACCTCTTTCTCTTCTACCAGCTCTTTAAGATAGGTGCAAAAGCTCCATTCATAAGGTACCATAGACATATCTATTCCTGCATTTATTGCAAGTTTTACTGCCTCTTTTTTTGAAGAGGCAATCCTGTCTCTGGTATATATATTGTAGATATCCGACCAATCTGAGACAATAACGCCGTCCCAATTTAAGTCGCGTTTAAGCCAGTTTGTCAAATACTCATAATTGATATGTAGAGGAATACCATTATTTAAGCCGGAATTTACCATTACAGATAAGGCTCCTGCTTTTACCGCTGAAAGAAAAGGGGCAAAATGACGTTCTCGCATATCCATATCTGAAATATATGATGGTGTTCTATCTTTTCCTGAAAATGGTGTACCATAACCCATATAGTGTTTAAGACAGGCTGCCACATTATTATCTCCAATTATCTCTTTGTCTGTACCCTGATATCCCTCAACATATGCTTTTCCCATAACAGCAACCAGATAGCTGTCTTCTGAATAGGTTTCCCACATTCTTGACCAACGTGCATCTCTTCCTAGATCGAGGACAGGAGAGAAGTTCCAGGGAATAGAACCGGCTTTTGTTTCGTAGGCAGTTATTTGAGCAGCTAACTTTACAAGAGAAGGGTTAAAAGTAGCGCCCATTCCAATCTGCTGTGGAAACAAAGTTCCACCCACTGTGTAAGTTGTTCCGTGTATCTGATCTAATCCGTAAATAATTGGAATTTCTGTCTCTTCTAAAGCTATATCTTGTAGCCGCTTTATTATCAACTCCCACTCTTTAGGTGTTAACGGAGTATTGCTTGGGGTATTGAGAATCGATCCAACTTTGTACTTTCGCATTACTGTGTCAAGCATAGCTTCGTCAAATTCAAAAGGTAATTTGCTGTCGTAAATACTTGTACCCTTACCTATTACGTCAAGTGTTATTTGTGTCATCTGTCCAATTTTCTCAACTAGAGTCATTCTTTTTAGGATAGAGTCTATTTTGTTTTCGAGAACAGAATTTTGAATTATTGAGTTATACGGATTATTTTCCCGTGTAAGATTTTGGCACCCAAATACAAAAAATATTACAATTAGATATAGTAATCTTCTCATATAAAATAAATTATAAAAAATTATTTGAAGGTTATTTAGAAGTAGCTATTTTTTTGTGGATTATCTGGACTCATAGTACAAATATACAAAAATGGCCACAAGTTCAAGCGAGCTTGACCAGCTGGATCGCAAACTTAACAAGCAATAATCTTTGAATTTATGGTGATCCAGCTGTCGTGACTCAGCAGCCTAACGGCTACTTCTTCGGACCCGGTATTTTTTTACTTACCCACACAAAAACAGTTTTTTCGCTCCGCTCAAAAATGCCTTTGTTTTTGTTCTCCATCGCTCTCAAGCAAGCTTGTCGCGCTGGATCACAAACTTGATAAGCAATAGTTTTTGAATTTACGGTGATCCAGCTGTCGTGACTCAGCAGCTTTGCTGCTTCGTCGGACCCGGTGTCTTTTTACTTACCCACACAAAAACAGTTTTTTCGCTACGCTCAAAAATGCCTTTGTTTTTGTTCTCCATCGCTCTCAAGCAAGCTTGTCGCGCTGGATCGCAAACTTAACAAGCAATAATCTTTGAATTTATGGTGATCCAGCTGTCGTGACTCGCAGCCCTTTAGGCTGCTTCGTCGGACCCGGTGTCTTTTTACTTACCCACACAAAAACAGTTTTTTCGCTACGCTCAAAATCTCTTTGTTTTTGCACCCCAGCTGTCGTGACTCAGCAGCTTTGCTGCTTCGTCGGACCCGGTATCTTTTTACTTACCCACACAAAAACAGTTTTTTCGCTCCGCTCAAAATCTCTTTGTTTTTGCTCCCCAGCTGGATCAAGCGAGCTTGACCAGCTGGATTACACAAACAAAGAAGCCAAGCTGTTGCTTGGCTTCTGTTTTTGTGATCCAGCTGGGGCTCGAACCCAGGACCCCAACATTAAAAGTGTTGTGCTCTACCTGCTGAGCTACTGAATCTTCGGTTTTGGGAGTGCAAAGATATGCCAACATAACTTTATTTCCAAATTTCTTTTTCAAAAATCCAAGATAAACTCTTAAATTTGTTCTCTTTGCATCTAAGTGAAAAGTAAAGCATTCAAAATGAACACCTCTTTCCCTTTGGCATTGTGCTCTTTTCTGGAGAGTAACTCGGTTGAGCATAGCTTTTCCGGGAACAGAATTACAATTATGCATCCGGAGGTTACAATAAAAGTTGTCTCAATAAGTGAAGATGGAGCCAAGGAAATTGAGGCGAATATCTCTCTCCCAAATGAGAGCAAGTCAGCCGTATATAGTGTTCACAAAGAGAAAGTTATTACAATTTACGAAGATCTTTGGCAAACAAAAAATGAGGTAATAAAGAGCAGGTTACTCGCTATTCTTGGTAGGGGAGAGGTTATCTTTGCCCGTAAATGTACTGTTGCCGCAATAAGTGCAGATTCTGCATCACTGTTTCTTGAGAATAACCATCTGCTGGGATCTGCAAGGTGCAGATACAGGTACGGACTCTTTTACAAAAAGAGTCTTGTGGCTGTAGCCACATTCTCGCAGGCAAGACCTATGACTCGTGAAAACGGTGTTTTAAGCTCATTTGAGTGGGTTAGATATGCAAGTTTGGGATCGGCCAGGGTGGTGGGGGGGATGGGACGCCTTATGGACTATTTTGTGAAGATGGTAGAGCCTCAAGAGATAATGACCTATGCAGATATAGACTGGTCGTGCGGTGATGTCTATAAAAAACTTGGGTTTAAATTTTCTGAACTGACCAAGCCAATAGAGTTCTATGTACATAAAAAAAATATGACGAGAGTTTCATTAAAAAAAATCCGGAGCGACCGTAAATACAGGGCTCCGGAGTTTAATCAAGAAGATTATACCTTAGTTGTCAATTCGGGAAACCTTAAGTTTCTCAGAACTTTCACCATCCTTTAACCCCTGTTTGTCCATCTCAATAAGAATTTTATCTCCTACTTTAAACTGACCTCCAATAATTGCCTCTGCAAGAGTATCCTCAATATATTTCTGGATTGCTCTCTTTAGCGGTCTTGCCCCAAATTGAGGGTCGTAACCCTTCTCGGCAACAAACTGTTTAGCCTCATCGCTTACTTCCAGAGCATACCCTGCAATATCAATACGTTTGAAAAGATCATTTAGCTCTATATCAATAATTTTGCAGATATCATCTTTGGTAAGAGGGTTAAATAGTACCTGCTCATCCAGTCGGTTTAAAAACTCCGGAGAGAAGGTCTTTTTTAACACCTTTTCAATTATGAAACGGCTGTTATCTGTGAAATTTCTCTTTGTAGAGTTGGAAAAGCCAAGCCCTGCGCCAAAATCTTTAAGCTCCCTGCTCCCAATATTTGAGGTCATAATTAAAAGGGTATTACGGAAGTCGATATGCCTTCCGTTACTGTCGGTCAATCTCCCCTCATCCAGAACCTGCAGCAGGATATTGAAAATATCCGGGTGGGCCTTCTCTATCTCATCCAGCAGTACAACAGAATATGGTCTTCTTCTCACCTTCTCACTTAGCTGACCACCCTCTTCGTAACCAACATATCCCGGAGGTGCACCAATAAGGCGGGAGATAGCAAACTTCTCCATATATTCACTCATATCAATACGAATGAGGTTATCTACGGAGTCAAAGAGATACTCGGTAAGTATTTTGGCTAACTGAGTTTTACCCACACCGGTAGGGCCCAAAAATAGAAATGTACCTATGGGTTTATTGGGGTCTTTAAGACCCGCCCTGTTTCTCTGAATAGAGCGTACAATTTTATCTACAGCTTCGTCCTGGCCAACTATCTTCTTCCTTATGGTCTCACCCATTCTGGATAGCCTGTCTCCCTCTTTCTCGGCAAGCCTGTAAACCGGAACACTGGTAATCATAGAGAGAACCTCTGCAACATCGTTGCCGTTTACCTCGTGAGGGTTAAGATTTTGCTCCTCTTTCCATTTACTCTGTGCCAGATCAAGTTCTTTAAGTTTCTTCTCTTCAATATCTCTAAGCTCTGCAGCTCTCTCAAACTCATTGCGGACAACTGCCAGCCTCTTCTCTGCTCTAACGGGCTCTAACTCGTTCTCAATCTCAACTATAAAATCTGGAACTTTTAGATGCTTCAGGTGAACTCTTGACCCCGATTCATCAAGGGCATCAATGGCCTTATCTGGCAGGCACCTATCAGTTATATATCTCTGAGATAGTCTAATACAGGCAACTATAGCGTCGTCGGTATACTTAACATTGTGGTGCTTTTCGTAACGCTCCTTGATATTAATAAGGATGTTATATGTCTCATCGTAAGAAGTAGGCTCTACCATTATCTTTTGGAACCTTCTCTCAAGAGCTCCATCTTTCTCAATATGTTCTCTGTACTCATCTAATGTGGTTGCCCCAATGCACTGAATATCTCCCCTGGCAAGAGCAGGTTTAAGCATATTGGCTGCATCCAGAGAACCGGATGCTCCTCCTGCACCAACCAGAGTGTGCAGTTCATCTATAAAGAGTATTATATTTGGGTTTTTCCCGAGTTCGTTTAGAATCGCCTTCATCCTCTCCTCAAACTGTCCTCTATATTTTGTTCCCGCAACAATTGACCCTATATCAAGAGAGATAATTCTCTTGTTTAGAAGCGCCCTGGATACCCTCTTCTGAGATATCCTTAAAGCCAGCCCCTCTGCGATTGCAGATTTGCCTACCCCAGGCTCACCAATAATAACAGGGTTATTCTTCTTTCTTCTTCCCAGAATCTGGGCAAGTCGTTCAATCTCTTTATCCCGGCCAACAACAGGGTCTAATTTACCCTCAGCTGCTGCTCCGGTAAGATCATATCCAAAGCTGTCTATGACCGGAGTATCAGATGTCTGTTTAGGATTTTTTGCCCCTTTTCCTGGAGTCTCATCTCTGCCTCCACGCGGTCTCTCAATCTCATCGTCAAATGGAGATGAGGCAGATGGTTTTGGAAGCTGTTTCCCTTTTAATGTTGCTTTAATACTGTCGTAAGTGATCTGGTATTCACGTAGAATCTCAACCGAGATGCACTCTTCTACTCTCATAATTGCCAGTAATAGGTGTAGTGGCCCCGGCTTGCCCTGCTCCAGAGATCTTGCTTCAAGATACATAACTCTTAGTGAGCTCTCAGTCCCTTTTGATAGATTTAATTTATCTGCCTGCTCAAAGGGTACCATCTCCCCGACTTTTATTTTCTCCTCAATTCTACTCTTGATCACTTTATAATCCACCCCGAACCTCATTATTGCTTCAAAAGCAGAGTTGTCCTGGTGACGTAAAATGCCTAAAATCAGATGGTCCGTACCAATGGTATAGCTTCCCATCCTCATTGCTTCCTCTTTGCTGTAGGAGATAATTTCGTTAAGTTCGTCTGACAATTGAAGGTTCATTTTTTTTATAATATTTTATTCTAAGTATACCTATTAAAGACAATTATATATTCAATTTGTTCAAGAGATTTTTTCTTTGTACTTTAGCACCTCTTTTTTAAAAATGAAATTACAAATATAAAATGATTCAGGAATCTGAGAACAACTCTAGAATAATAAAAATTAATATAGAGGATGAGATGAAGAGCGCCTATATCGACTATTCGATGTCGGTAATAGTGTCGAGGGCTCTTCCGGATGTGAGGGATGGATTAAAACCAGTTCACAGAAGAGTGCTTTACGGAATGTACGATCTCGGTCTTACATCCGGAGCCAGCTTCAAAAAATCTGCACGTATTGTCGGTGAGGTTCTTGGTAAGTACCACCCTCACGGAGATTCAAGTGTCTACGAGGCAATGGTAAGGATGGCTCAGGAGTGGAGCCTTCGGTATATGCTGGTTGACGGTCAGGGTAACTTCGGCTCAATTGACGGAGACTCACCTGCGGCGATGCGATATACAGAAGCGCGTTTTAAGAAGCTGGCGGAGGAGGTTCTCTCAGATCTTGATAAAAACACTGTTGATTTCAGGCCTAACTTTGATGACTCGCTTCAGGAGCCTATTGTTCTTCCTGCAAAAGCACCGCTGCTTCTGTTAAACGGAGCCTCAGGTATAGCTGTAGGTATGGCAACCAATATGCCGCCCCATAATCTTTCAGAAACAGTTGATGCCATCTGTGCATATATAGACAACAACGAGATTGAAACCGAGGAGTTGTTACAGTACATAAAAGGGCCCGATTTCCCTACAGGGGGAATTATTCTTGGCCTGCAGGGCATAAAAGATGCTTTTGAGACAGGCAAAGGGAGAATTGTGGTAAGATCCAAGACCGAAATTGAGGTGAGCGACAGTGGAAGAGAGACAATAGCGGTTACCGAGATTCCATATATGGTTAACAAGAGAGAACTTATAGAGAAGATTGCAGAGCTTGTAGAGGAGAAGAAGATAGACGGAATTGCATATATCAATGACGAGAGTGACAGAACAGGAATGAGGGTGGTTATTCGTCTCAAACTTGGAGCTGTTGCCAATGTGGTTCTCAATACACTTTACAAAATGACGCCGCTCCAGTCCAGCTTCTCGGTTAATAATATTGCACTGGTGGACGGAAGGCCAAGAATGCTCAACCTGAAACAACTCATTAAATATTTTGTACGTCACAGACACGATGTTGTAGTTAGACGAGCAAAATTTGATTTGGATCAGGCTCAGAAAAGGGCTCACATTTTGGAAGCACTACTAATTGCACTTGATTTCATAGATGAGGTAATTGTAATTATCCGCTCTTCAAAAACTGTAGATGAGGCTAAAACACGCCTTATGGAGAGATTTCAGTTCAGCGAAATTCAAGCCTCTGCAATAGTTGAGATGCGTTTGCGTCAACTTACAGGTCTGGAGAGAGAGAAGCTTCAGGGAGAGTACGATGAACTGATGAAGCTTATCTTTCACCTTAACGAGATTCTTGCAAATGTTTCGCTGCAGATGCAAATTATAAAGGATGAGCTCGCAGCTCTTAAGAGCAGCTTTGGTGATGCCAGAAGAACTACAATAGAGCCATCTGCAGAGGACTTTAACCCGGAAGATTTCTATCCTGACGAAGATGTCGTTATAACCATCTCTCACCTTGGATATATAAAGAGAACTCCTCTCTTTGAGTACAGAACACAAAATAGAGGTGGGGTAGGAGTTAAGGGAAGTAATACCAGAGACGAGGACTTCATTGAACACATTTATGTTGCTAATATGCACAGCACAATGCTCTTCTTTACACAAAAAGGGAGATGCTTCTGGCTCAAGGTGTATGAGGTTCCCGAGGGTTCAAAGGCATCTAAGGGCAGGGCAATTCAGAATGTTCTCAATATTGTTCAGG
Source organism: Bacteroidales bacterium (assembly GCA_030695165.1). GTDB lineage: Bacteria > Bacteroidota > Bacteroidia > Bacteroidales > UBA932 > Bact-08. Next base: position 2,799 of record JAUYTH010000087.1, on the reverse strand, counting down.
ACGATAAGGTCTGTGCCTATATAAATGTTCCTAAACTCAATGACGAAGAGTACATAAATAATAATTATATTGTACTGGCAACTAAAAAGGGGACAGTAAAAAAGACCTCGCTTGAGGCCTATTCAAGGCCAAGGGCAAACGGGGTAAATGCAATAACTATCAGGGAAAATGATGAGTTACTGGAAGCTGTACTAACCAATGGCAACAGTGAGATACTACTTGCTGCCAGAGGTGGCAAATGTGTGAGATTTAACGAGAAAGATGCGAGGGCAATTGGACGCACAGGTGCCGGAGTACGAGGCATAAATATTGGAGAGAGTGACGAAGTTATAGGAATGATTTGTGTAGATCCACAAGCAAGTGAGAGTGATAAAAAACATATCCTGGTTGTGAGTGAAAACGGTTACGGAAAGAGATCTCTTCTTGAGGACTACAGAGTAACCAGCAGAGGAGCAAAAGGGGTAAAGACCATAAATATAACAGATAAAACTGGCTCACTTATTGCAATGAAGGATGTAACTGACGAAAATGATCTTATGATTATAAACAAGTCCGGTATAACCATCAGAGTTGCAGTTGCTAATATAAGACTTGCAGGAAGGGCAACTCAAGGGGTCAGGCTCATTAACATTAAAGAGGGAGACTCTATCGCAGCGGTATGCAGTGTAAATAAGAGCGAAGAGAGATTACCCGAAGGTATTGACACAGACATTTAGTTAAAAATATTGTTAAATTTTAAAATCTGAATATTCCAAATGAAAAAATTATTAATTGCTCTTATATTGCTGTTTTCTGTTCAGCTGGGAGCACAAACAAAAGATGTGGCAGATGCTGTTAAGGAATTTGAAAAGGCCAAAAGTGATGCACAGAATGCAAAGAAAGCTGTGAATCCTCAAACTTGGACAAAGCTTTCAGCTGCCTATTCAGCAGTTTACGAGGCTCCGATTAAGTCAATCTGGCTTGGTGCTTCAAGAATAGATACTAAGATTCTGCTTAAAGATCAAAGAATTGAGAAGACAGAGGAGGTAACAGTTGCCGGCATTCCGTTCACTATTGATCAATATTCAGACAAGAAACTCTACTATGGAGCATCAGGAGAGCTTGCTGCTTGGGTAATAACTAACAAGTATGTTAATGAAGATCTTTTGGAAGAGTCATACAAAACTCTTGAGAAAGCAATTGAACTTGACACAAAAAATGTTAGGACAAAAGAGATAACTGATTTATTAACAGCTCTTAAAGGAAAGGTTTTTAACGAAGCTATGTGCAGCTACACTTTGGGCGAGTACAAAACATCCTCATTATATTTTGAAAAGGCAGTTAATATTGGTGCTCATAAATTTGTTAACATAATAGACACTGCATTTATCTACTATGCTGGCTTAACAGCTTTTATGGATAAAGATTATGAGAGAGCAATCGGGTTTTTTACCAAATCAATTGAGCTAAATTATGACGCTAATGGAGATGCATACTCATATCTTGCAGAGTGCTACAAAACTAAATCTGATATTGAGATGGCTAAAGAGGTTCTCAACAATGGATTCAGAAAACACCCAAGCACACAGAGTATCCTTGTGTCATTAATCAATAGCTATATTGAATCCAACGATGACCCTGCAAAAATTCTGGAGTTGATACATCAGGCTCAAAAAAATGAGCCGGAAAATGCTACACTTTATTATGCAGAGGGTAATGTCTGGAAAAATCTGAATGATTTCGGGAAAGCTGTTGAGTGTTATAAAAAATCTGTAGAGACAGACAGTAACTACTACTTTGGCTATTTTGCTATTGGAGCTGCATACTACGATAAAGCTGTTGATATTCAGGTAAAGGCTGCAGATGAGATGGATGATGCTAAATATGAAGCTATGGTAAAAGATCTTGAAACTAATCTTGAACTTGCAATAGATCCTTTTGAAAAGTGCTTTGCATCTACAAAGGATGAAGAGATCAAAGGCGTTGTTGCAGAATATCTTAAAAATATCTACTTCCGCTTCCGTGAAAAGAGTCAGGAGTTTATGGCCGGATATGAGAAGTACAATGCACTTTCTCACAAGGAGTAGTTTATATTTTGTAAAAAGTTGAGGGGATGTCTAAATTAGGCAGCCCCTTCTTTTTTAATCCTCTATCAGATTTGGTCTGTAAGTTTTTGAACCAGTTTGAAGTTGGAGAAAAATTCCCTGGCAAAAACCCGGATGATTGTGTAAGATGGGATAGCCACCAGCATCCCGACAACACCTGCCACACTAGCCGCTATAAGTAGCAGTATGAATATCTCAAGTGGGTGTGCTTTTGCACTATTAGAAAATATAACCGGCTGGAAGACAAAATTATCTACTAATTGGGTGAATAGGAATACAGATATCAAAGTAACGACCAGTGATCCTATATCTGCACCAAAAGGTAAACCTGTTGTTAATATGATTGCTGTAGCAAAAATTGCTCCTATCCACGGACCTATATAGGGAATTATATTGAGAACTCCAGTTAAAAACGCAAGCACTATAACCAAAGAGAAATCCAGTCCCGCAACAAAATATAGTCCCAAAGTGTTAAGGGTAGTTATCGACATTATCTGAATAGATAAGCCGAAAAAGTATCTCACAAGCAGTGAGTTAATTGAAATTAAGGCTCTTCTTACATTTTGTTCATATTTGTCTGGAAATAGTGCAAGTACCATATTGTCAAACATATCCTTCTCTTTAATAAAGAAGAACGTGATAAAAAGTACAATAAGTACCCCCATTAACGTTCTCATTAGAAGAGTAGTTACAGAAGCGAAGAAGTTGGTAACCG
>JAUYTH010000078.1 GCA_030695165.1 Bacteroidales bacterium | reverse complement strand
TCCCTTCGTGTATCTGGAGATCTCAACATTGAACTTATGAATATAGTTGGGGTATTGAGATCCATCTCCAAACCAGTAGATATCACACAGAGCCCCGTACTGAAACCCCTGGTCACTGTTGTAACTTACTGCCGGCAGCGGACCAAAATTCCACCCCTTTTTTGCCTGTTGAGCCTTAAGACCTGTTGATAATGCTGTAAAAAGCAGAATCAGAAAAATTTTCCAAGCTATTTTCATCTCTTTTATCATATCTTATAATATTGAATTGCAAATATATAGTTATAGTATGGCCGCAATAATAAATCCAAGATAGTTTCCTACTGCATAACCTACCAAACCTACAGTAAGACCGGTAATGATCACATCTCTGTTTTTCATAGCAGTGGCAATCAACGGCACAAAAGGTGGAGAGTTGATAAGAGATACAGAGGATATAAGAACAGTGTCGGCATCAAGTTTAAAGATCTTTGCCAGAATAAGCTGCAGCCCAAGCGATATGAATATCACAAAAGCAATATAGAGCAGCACATATATCCCGCCCGAAAGGTTAAGTTTGGATAGATCTGCCATTGACGCCACCACTATACTGAAAATATAGACCAGATACATTCCGGCATCGTAGCTGCTCTTTATCTCCCTCACCCTTTTTATAAAAGAGGCGGCTATTCCAAGAGTTGTTATTGTAAGAATTACCACTGCCATCTGGAGGTTTTTCGGTAATACAAACGAGAGCCCCCCGGCAACTGCAAAGATAAGGATCGACAGCCCGACAACCAGTGATACCTGCTTGAGGTTACTCTTCTTAAAGAAACCTTTGTAGGGATTATCCGGAAACTCATCTGAAGTGGCTTCATAGCTTGGATTGCTCCCTGAATGTGAAAGGCTTTTGGATTGAGATTTATCAGATTCTGGTTTGGAGCTGTGGCTCAGAAATTTCCTAAAGAGTCCTATCCCTGCAGATAGTACAAACGTTAAATACAAAAGGCTAATAGCCATATCGTAGGAGTGCAACATTATATAGGTCTCATTGGGGAGGTCCAGCATTATTTTTATAGCGGCAAGATTTGGAGTACCACCTGTATAGACACCTGCAAGCATCCCTGCAATCTTGTCCATCTGTGAGCCAATCACAGGGTCTTTCCCGATTAACGGCTCAAATATAAAGTATCCGGCAATAATTGAGCAGATTACAGCAAACACCCCCGTAGCCAGTGTTATAAGTGCGCTCTTTATGTTCCACCTTAAAAAATTGGACGAGAAGAGCATCAGTGGGATTGCAAGAGGAATCAATATTGTTACGATTGTATCCTGCAGTTTAAATGTATCCAGAGATATAAGTCCGCTGTTACCAAGAATTATTCCTAAAAGATAGAGCAACAGTACCGGCCCTATTTTATTGAGAAACGTTATTTTCCGGCAGAGCCACAACACAGCGGCCGGTGTAAAAACATAGATGGCAATCAAAAAGAGATTCATATCTGCAGCTATTTAGTGGTTACCTCCTCCTTCTGCTCCTCCTCCTCTTCAAGTTTATCCTCTTCTCGCCCCTTTCTCACCTCAACAAGCGGGTTATCCATTGTACCGGTTATGGTAAGCGGGATACCAATCACACCGAAAGGGGGCAGGCCGAGCCTGAAGTTGATGTTGAGCTTCCCGTCCAGAGAGGCTTCACCCTCGAATCTTGGCCGGAAACCCAGTATCCTCATTCTGGTTCTCTCAATTTTTATAATGTTATCTGCAATTTTTGTGTTTATAAGTACCGATTTGAGATTTGGGTTACTCAGGCTGTCCCTCCCGGTTGCTTTACTTATGGCTCCCAATACCTTGAGCCCCCTCACATTGACATCTTCCAGCTTAATAAAGCCCTCCCCTTTAACCGAAGGGTAGACCGGCATCATTGAGGCATCAAGTTTTGTAGATAGTTTATAGTCCATCGAGATGAGCCCCTCCATATTCTTTGCAGATGAGAATAACTCCCTAATCATAGGTATCTCTTTGTAAGCCCGTCCTATATCAAAAGAGTCTGCTCTGGCGTGCATCTGCACCTGGGCTAACCTCTCGTTAACAGGTTTATAAACTGCGTCCAGTAAAAATTGAGCACCGGCGATATTGACTCCGGTTCCGTTGATGTACATCGTCTTCTCGCTGATAGCAACCTCTCCTCTAAAATCTCTTGCTAAGATAGATTCAAAATCAACTCTTTTAATATCCGATTTTAGATACAAGTTCAATTTATCCGGCACGAGAATCACCCCTGTAGATGGTTGATTTTTAGGAGTTGATTGAATTTTTGTTGTGTCACTCTGCGGAATAAGTGCAATAAAGTCATCCATTATAATGCGGTCCGAGCTCATAGAGAGGGTGCCACTCAATACCCCCTTGCTCATATAGTAATCTATATAATTGGAAGCAAATCCATCCAGAGTAATTTTGTTTGAACCGTAGCCTATGGTTGTATTTGAGAGTATTGCCCTCTCCCGCTCAAATTGAAACGTAGCTGATGGAATTTTAAAAGGGAAGATATAGTTGGCACTCTTATACTCAAATTTATTCAGCTCCAGCGTTCCTCTCCCCTCTATCTTGTCATACTCCCCTTTGGTGATGGAGAGCTGGTCTCCCTTAAGTGCAAAATCTGTATTGAGAACTCCGCTAACAGAGGCGCTATCAATAGCGAACATTGCGTAAATGCGGTCTAAATTGAGCACCCCGTTTGAGCTTATGGAGTATTTGAGGTTGTTAAAGTTCTCCAGACGACAATCCAGTGTGAACGGCCCATCTACAAACTTAAATTTAAGGGGATCAATATCCAGAATGAGATCTCTCATTCCTCCTTTGGCCGACCTGAGCGATATCTTGGCGTTAATCTCTTCAAGCGGTTCGGATATATATGGGGTAGTTAAAGACCCATTTGCAACTGTTATGGTGGCGTCGGTTACAGGAATCACTCCTCTCTCCTTGTTGTATGTCCCATTTGCCTTTAAACTGTAGGAGAGCTCTCCCGCAAAGGAGTATCCCTTCAAACCCAAAGCTTTAGTAAACAGAGCCATATCTGCTCCTCCGGACATATCTGCAGTTATATGAAGGTCCGAAGCTGTTTTAATTGTAAAGGAGGCTCTGTTGGTTGTAGTATCCAGTTTGAAAGAGAGGTTATTCATCACAAATGATGCATTGGCAAACTCAAGCCCAGGCATCTCAATTGATGCACTCATATTGATGCTCTCCAGAGGGAGAGGTGCACTCTCCTCTTTAATATAACCATCCTTAACATTCATCCCCACCAAAAGATCCGGATAAGAGCCCTCCTGCTCTGCTGAACCTCCTGTGAGCTTTACTTCAAACGAGGCATCACCCAGGAGTGTAAGATTTTTACCAGCCAGAGAGTAATCCGGCGGTAAAAGGGCTACAATATCATTTAGTTTAGCAATATTGGAGCTAAGTTTAAAATCTGCAATCAACCCCTTTTGCGGTGTCTCAATCGCTCCGGCGAAAGATGCTGAGACTCCGTCCAGCTTAAGAAGACCATCTGCAATTGTGTATTTGGTAAAGGTGCTGTCTATGGTGGTTGTGACCTCTATCTCGCTTGCTCTATTCTCAATATATTTTACTCCGTCAAAAGAGAAGGAGAACTTTTGTGCATCCAGCTGTGAGATGAGCTTTAGCTCACCTGCCGTAATTTGGCCGCTTCCCCTGT
>JAUYTH010000072.1 GCA_030695165.1 Bacteroidales bacterium | reverse complement strand
GGGTTCATCGCTACACCGCGAACACGAGGTCTGCGGCCAAACCAGCGATTTCTTCCTGCTTTTCCGAACGATTCAAGATTGTGATCTGAATTGGATACAGTTCCAACAGTTGCACGGCAGGTAACAAGTACCATCCTAATCTCACTTGAAGGGAGTTTAAGGATAGCGTGTTTTCCTTCTCTTGCAGTTAATTGAGCATAAGTTCCGGCACTGCGGGCCATTGCGGCTCCCTGTCCCGGGCGTAACTCAATGTTGTGAACTAGTGTACCCAACGGGATCTCTGAAAGAGGTAGAGTGTTCCCAATTTCTGGGGCTACTCCGGGTCCGGATGCTATTACCTGACCCACTTTAATTCCGTTAGGAGCTATTATATAGCGTTTCTCTCCATCTGCATATAAAACCAGGGCAATTCGTGCACTCCTGTTAGGGTCGTACTCGATGGTCTTTACTGTAGCTGTATAATTGTCCTTATCTCTAAGGAAGTCAATCATACGGTACATTCTTTTGTGACCGCCTCCGATATAACGCATTGTCATCTTTCCCCTGTCATTTCTACCACCGGATTTGTTGATAGGCGCTAAAAGCGACTTCTCCGGTTTATCGCAGGTGATCTCAGTAAATGCGCTTATTGCTTTATGTCTTGTACCGGGTGTTACCGGCTTGAATTTACGTATTGCCATGGACTTAAATATTACTGTAGAAATCAATCTTATCTTCACTGGCCAATGTTACAATCGCTTTCTTGAAGTGATTGGTACGACCTGACAATAATCCCGCTTTAGTGAAGCGGCTTTTACGTTTTCCGTGGTAGTTAATTGTATTTACATCCAATACTTTAACTCCGTAAATCTCCTCAACCGCAGCCTTGATCTCAATCTTATTGGCATTGCGGTCAACTACAAAACCGTAACGATTCAACTTCTCGCCCTGAATCGTCATCTTTTCTGTTACTATAGGCTTAATTAAAATTTCCATTGTTCCACGGTTTAATTATTTCCATACTGCCCCTGCAGGATATCCTGAACACCATCCATAAGGATAAGAGATGTAGCGTTAACCACATCGTAGGTGTTAAGTTCGTTAACGTTAATTACCTTAACGTTTTGCAGGTTACGTGAAGAGATGTAAATATTACTCACATTTTCCGGAAGCACGAATAGAACTCTTCTATCGTTAATCTTAAGACCTTTAAGAATCTTCATAAAGTCCTTAGTTCTTGGAGCCTCCATTGAGAAGTTTTCAATAATTGTCAACGACTCCTCTTTCACCTTATAAGAGAGTGCAGAGAAACGTGCCAGTTGTTTTAACTTCTTGTTAAGCTTAAATCTATAATCCCTTGGTCTCGGTCCGAAAACACGTCCACCACCAACATAGATGTTTGCTTTAATACTACCGTGACGAGCACCGCCTGAGCCTTTCTGACGAACGACCTTTTTAGTACTGTATGCCACTTCCCACTTCTCCTTTGTCTTGTGAGTTCCCTGACGCTGGTTGGCCAGATACTGCTTCACATCAAGGTAAATAGCGTGATCGTTTGGCTCTATACCAAAGATACCGGGATCCAAAGTCACCAATTTTCCTGACTCTGTTCCATCAATTTTGTAAACTGATAATTCCATATACGCTTATTCCT
>JAUYTH010000068.1 GCA_030695165.1 Bacteroidales bacterium | reverse complement strand
CAGGAAAGAGAGTTCAACAGGGTGCAATTACATCTTTGATTGTAATTAACCTCAGGAATTTAGAATCTTCTTCCTCCAAAACCTCCGCCTCCAGGGAAGCCTCCGCCACTCGGAAATCCTCTGTGACCATCACGTCCACCGCTGTTGTTGTTCCCGAAAGAGCCGAATCTGATAGTAAAACTAACCATAAAGTATTGCTGGAGTGTGTTGTTCTGAATATCCTCTATGTAGTTGTCGGTTGTATTTCTGAACATATTTCTGGATTGGTTAAGGATATCGAATACCTTAAACTTAAGTGTTGCCATCTTTTTGAGCATCTGCTTCGAAGCCTCTGCATTCCAAACGTGTGTAGGCTGGTTGTTGCCGTCACCAAATCCAATATAGAATGTGTAGTTATAGTCACTTACAAAATTAAATCCTGCAGGTAGCGTCCAGTTAATGTTTGCACTGACAGAGTTTGTCCAGGTTGCCGGCTTCATATTACTCTCTATTGTGTACCAGGCATATGAGTATGATGCTCTTCCGCCTGCTCCCAATTCAAGTTTTTCACCTCTGTATGTAAGTCTTAACATCTCGCTTAAAGAGAGGCTGGTTGTCTTGTTTCTTAGGGCATTCGAGTAGTTGATCCCTTTATTGAGGCCTACTCTTGTATTTGTTGATATTGAAAATTTCGATTTCTTAATTGGTGTATTGTACATAAGGTTATTGGAAATTGACCATACACCATTCTCATTTACAGGCATACTCTTTTGAATACCTCCGTTTTCGTACCAGGTCATATTAACAATCTTATCCATTGTGTAGTTACCCTCCAGCCAAAGCCTTACAGAGCGGAATGTCTCCCTTTTTGTGTTACCGTACTCAAGAGATAGTCTGCTGTTAAACTCAGGAAGAAGATCCGGATTACCTACCGGAATAAAAAGAGGATTTGAGTTATCCAGTACCGGCTGAAGCTGGTTGATGGATGGCTGATTGGTATTTCCTCTGTATCGTATCCGGATATTGCTCATCTCATTGAACTTGTACTCATATGAGGCAGATGGCGAATAGTTTACAATGCTTCTTTTGATATCTCTCTCTCCGCCTATACTCTCAGTATATGATGGCTGAGCATTAAAGCCTATTGTATAGTTATACTTCTCCTCATTTTTCCGAAGATTGACCTCAGCCTGTTGGTTGATGAACTTATTTTCGAAATTGTTTGAGTAATCTTCATCTCTGATGTCAAATTTATCTGTAAAGCCATTAAAATTATAGGCGTTTTTCTCAGAATTGTTTATCCTGTATGTATACCTGTAAGCCAGCTCCATATAGAAATTCTTACCCAGTGGCTCTGTATATGATGCCCTTGCACCCAACGAATATGCCAGATTAATCTGGTCGTATTGCTGTTTTACTATGTCAACAGATGGGTTATTTGTGTAGATGTTTGTTTCTGATTCATTTAAACCATCTATCTCGTTATTTGAGTATGAGTAGTTGAAATTTATTGAGAAGGTCCTGCCCGGTTTACCCAGCCTTTGACGGTAGAGAAGCTCTCCCTCTGTGCTTTGTGAGTTATTGTCTCCTTTGGTAGTACTAAAACCGTCATTAATCTTTGCTCCATTGAGGCCATCTGTAGAGAACTCTCTGGTGTCGTTAAAAGAGCCCTTGCCGAGACTTACATTTGGTCTGAAGATGAATGAGGTTCTCTCGGAAGGGGCCCACTCTATCTCTAGTGCCACCCTGTGGTTATCGGATATATTCTCAGATAAAGTGTAATCTCTGTTAAAGAAGGTGCTGTCCGGCAAAAAGTTTTGTCTCACTCTGGAGCCCTCAGATACGGTGTTGGTATTTCCGTAGAAGTAGTTGCTCCCAACCTTAAGTTTACCGTCGTAAAACTCTTTGTTAGCATTTACACCTGCCATCCAGGAGGTGGTAATACCACTGCCGCCTAAATTGATAGTGCTACCCCCTACCCTAATTCTCCCGCCACCAAAGCTACTTCCACCACCTCTCATTCCTCTCATCATATCTCCTGCTATATCTGTGAATGCACGGTTGTTGGTGTTGTTACCATTAAGAATAACACTTAATTGGCTGCCTTCTTTAAAATTACTTACCATACCTGCTGTCTGGTACCTCTCATTTGAGCCATATCCTCCGGTAGCATTACCAAACCATCCGTTCATCATACCGGGTCTGATTGCCAGGTCAATTACTGTCTCTTCATTGCCGTCGTCAATTCCTGTAAAACGGGATTGATCTGACTTTCTTTCTACTACCCTAACTTTATCAATGATGTTTGCGGGAAGATTTTTTGTTGCGATTGAGGGGTCATTCAGGAAAAATGCCTTTCCGTCGATCATTATTTTATTAATCGATTTCCCGTTAGCTGTAATCTTTCCGTCTGAATCTATCTCTACTCCCGGCAACTTCTTCAAGAGCTCCTCAAGCATATCGGTGTCGGTTGTTTTAAAGGATGATGCGTTATACTCTATCGTATCTTTTTTAACGATTACCGGGTTTCCCAAAGCAGAAACAACAGCCGACTCAAGGGTGTTAATCTGCTCAAGCATACTTATGTTACCCATCTCAACAACTCTTTGAGAACCTACTGCAATGCTCCTCTCTACAGGTCTGTACCCCATAAACTCGATTTTTAGAGTGTACTCTCCTGCAGTTGGAGCCGCTATCTCAAATTTACCCTTAGAGTCTGATAGAACATATTTGGCAGGGGTTTCGGACCCCTTTGGTATGATTGCTATAGTTGCAAATTCTACAAATTCGTTTCGGATACTATCTATAAGAGTTCCCCTCAAT
>JAUYTH010000051.1 GCA_030695165.1 Bacteroidales bacterium | reverse complement strand
GCCGAACCCCATAGGAAGACCAAAACGCTGGGCAGTTCCAACAGCAATATCTGCACCCAAGGCAGCAGGCTCTTTAAGAAGAGCAAGTGCAAGCAGGTCTGTAACGGCAGTTACTAAAACTCCTTTTGAGTGGGCCACCTCACAGAATTGGGCGTAGTCGCGAACCTCTCCGTTTGCTGCAGGATATTGCAGGATGGCGCCAAAGCACATATCATCAAACTTGTAAGAGCTAAAATCTCCTGTAACAACTTTTATCCCAAGAGCCTCTGCCCTGGTCTCAACAACCGCCAGAACCTGTGGGAATATGTTTACATCTGCAAATAGTATGTTTTTACCTGCCTTTTGTGCATCTCTTGAGCGAAGTTCATACATCATTCTCATAGCTTCGGCTGCAGCGGTTGAGTCATCCAGCATAGAGCTGTTTGCCATCTTGAAACCGGTGAGTGTAGAGACCATTGTCTGGAAATTGAGAAGAGCCTCCAGACGACCCTGAGAGATCTCTGCCTGATATGGAGTGTAAGATGTATACCAGCTTGGGTTCTCAAAAACATTTCTCACAACCACAGGAAGAGTCCCTGTACCGTAGAAACCCATCCCTATCATTGAACGAAAAGCGTCGTTCTGTGATACCATAGATTTAAGTTTTGCTAAATATTCTTGTTCACCCATTGCAGTACTGATCGCAAGAGGTTTTGATATTAGAATATCCGAAGGAACAGTTTGTTTTACAAGCTCATCCAGATCATTAATCCCAATTTCCGCAAGCATTTCTACGATTTCGCTTTGACGCGGACCATTGTGTCTTTCAACAAAAGGAGTTGACATATAGTTCTATTTATTAAGTTATTAAATCGGTTTAGAACTACAAATGTAAATAAAAAAACGCACAAATTGTGTATTAAAATAATTTCATATTTTTGTGCGTAACAAAACTAAAACCTATGAATCTATTAAAAAGAAAAGTTTCTGAATTGCAGGAGAGAACCGCCAAAGCCCTTCAGGGGGGAGGCGAGAAGGCTATTGCAAAGCAGATAGCAATGGGAAAGCTCCCTGCAAGGGAGCGTATCAGTCAGTTGCTGGATCCCGGTTCGTTTTATGAGTATGATCTCTTTATAGAGCACGAAGCCAGAGAATTTGGTATGGAGGGCAAAGAGCTTGCGGGAGACGGAGTAGTTATCGGGACAGGCACAATCAATGGCAAATCTATAGCGATTTTTGCACAGGATTTTACCGTTGCAGGGGGCTCTTTGGGGTTGATGCACGCCAGGAAAATTACAAAAATTATGGACTACGCTCTTAGGATGCGTATTCCACTAATAGGAATAAATGACTCAGGTGGAGCACGTATTCAGGAGGGGGTTAACTCCCTTGCAGGTTACGGAGAGATCTTCTTTCGCAACACTATGGCCAGCGGTGTAATTCCACAGCTGTCGGTAATTTTGGGTCCTTGTGCAGGAGGCGCAGTCTACTCACCGGCACTTACAGATTTTGTATTTGTGGTGGATAAGATATCTAAGATGTTCATTACAGGGCCGGAGGTTATTAAGTCGGTTCTGGGAGAGGAGATAGATATGGAGACACTTGGCGGAGCAAGAGTTCACAGCGAGATTACCGGAAACGCACACTTTTTTGCCGAGAGCGAGAAGGAGTGTTTCGACCAGATAAAAACGCTGCTAACATATATCCCTGCTCATAATGAGTGCAACTCCAATAGTGAAAAAGCCTCTGAGCCGGACACTAAGAGATACAAAATCGAAGACATAGTACCGGTAGACCCTACAAAACCATATGATGTACGAGATGTTATTATGGCCCTAACAGATGGCTCTAAATTCTTTGAGGTTCAGCAGATGTGGGCAGCCAACATAGTTGTGGGATTTGGCCGTATAGCCGGCCGTAGTGTGGGGTTTGTATGTAACCAGCCTATGGTACTGGCAGGAGTTCTGGACTGCGACTCAAGCGATAAAGCTGCAAGGTTTATCCTTTTCTGCGACGCATTCAACATCCCTATAGTAACTCTGGAAGATCTTCCGGGTTACCTTCCGGGTGTAGACCAGGAGCACGCAGGAGTTATCCGTCACGGAGCTAAACTGCTCTACGCCTATAGCGAGGCAACCGTTGCTAAGGTTACAATAATTCTTAGAAAAGCATACGGCGGAGGTTATATCGCAATGAACTCCCGTCACCTGAGGGCAGATTTTGTATTTGCCTGGCCACTTGCAGAGATTGCCGTTATGGGGCCTGAGGGCGCTGCAAACATTATCTTCAAGAAGGAGATTATGGAGGCAGAGGATCCGGATGCTATGAGAAAACTCAAAGTGGAGGAGTACAAACAAAAGTTTGCCAACCCTTATGTGGCAGCCGCCAAAGGGTATATAGACGCTGTAATAGACCCTGCAGAGACAAGAAGATATCTGATACACTCGTTTGAAGTATCTGCCAATAAAATTGTTAAAAGGCCTTCAAAAAAGCACGGCATTCCACCATTTTAACGGATTGTCAGATTTTTAAAGAATCCATTCAACTTTTTTAATAAGATTAAGAATGAAAATGTCAGAAAAGAGAGACTTGGTCAAAAAGAGATTGAAAGCCAAGAAGAAAGAGCTTGAAAAAAAGAGGAAAGAGGATGAGAAGGTTGCAAAAAAGCTTAAGAAAGAGGAGGAAAAAATGAACAAAAAGCTCAGCAAAGACCTAAAAAAAGCCTCAAAAGAAGCATCTGAACCGACGGAGAAGATAAAATATGATATAATTCAGGTTTTCCCCGATGCCAGAAAGTACAAAACAACATATACCAAGAAGTATATAAACAGAGTTCCCTGGAAAAGGCCGGATCTTCAGCAGATTAAATCCATTATTCCCGGTGTAGTAACCTCTCTTGAGGTTAAGACCGGAGATCACGTGAAAAAGGGCGACCATATTATGACCTTTGAGGCGATGAAGATGTTAAACCTTGTTCTTGCTCCCTTTGACGGAGTGGTTGAGACCATCCTGGTCAAAGAGGGAGAGAAGGTGCCTAAAGGGGGAGTTATGATCTATCTTAAATCGGATCACGAGTTCGCTACCACAGAAGATGCTGTTATTTCCAACGATCTAGGTCTAATCGAATAAAGATAAA
>JAUYTH010000047.1 GCA_030695165.1 Bacteroidales bacterium | reverse complement strand
ATCGATGGTTACCACAGCGATATTGTAGCCTTTGCCTGTGACGGCCCCTGCCTTGCCAATCTTGGTAAATGCCTTCTATACGGGCCCGGAAGCATAAAGGTTGCACACACAGATAAGGAGTTTATAAACTTTGCAGATCTTGAGAGGGCTGTGACTGACCTCAAAAACATTTTCAAGACATTAACTCAGGAGATAGCGTAGAAGAAGATAGATAAACCTTATTAAATGACCTCCAGATCTCCAGCCGGGATCCAGCCCTGGCGGCCATCTGCAAGTTCAATTCTCTTCCAGCCGCCCAGTTGCTCAATCATCTCTACTTTAGTCCCTTCGTGAAGGATAAAGAGAGTATTCCCGGATCCGTCCGGAGAGCTCCTCACAGTACTCACAGGCATCATTACAATTGCCGTATCTCTTTTGTTGTATGAGCTTCTCTGGCTCCAGGCAAAGAGGGTTAAGATTATCCCTACCAGAAGAGAGAACATAGATGCAAAGAAGGAGATCTTTCTCACGGCAGAGCTTGGTCCGTAACGGAAATTGAGCAACAGCAGTGCAGTTAGGGCAAAAAAGAGCAGCGATATATATGTCCACTCATTGGAAGATAACATATAGTTTACATCTCTTATCCAGGTGCGCAGGATAAACTCCGGAAGCTCCTCAATCTTATCTATAGCAAACTCCTTGGCGAGCATAAGGTTATTTTGAGTATCGTTACTGCCGGGATTTAGCTTGAGCGCCCTCTCATAATAGAGGATAGATTTACCCCACTGTCTCTCTTTAAAATAGCAGTTCGCGATGTTATATAAAAGGGGCTCAGAAGTGTATCCGCTCTTCTCAATCTCCTGATATTGAGCAAGCGCTTCGCTAAAGTTGCCCTTAGAGTAAAGCTCTCCCGCACTCTCCCACAAATCTGAAACTTTGGGTGAAGCAGCCTGGGAGAAGCCTATAAAAGGTAACAGCACAAGCAAAGCTCCTATAATTGCCTTTTTCATATCCATATAATTAACTCTAAACATATCGTTACTAAACTTACTGAAAAATACACTACTCACTATAACTCCATCTCCGAGATAAGGCGAATTGCCTTTGTATAGTTTTTATCCATCTCTCCTCCACCCGGGTCCGGTGCATATCTGGCATACTCACACTGCTCCAGCAAATAGAGCAACTCATCAATCTGCTCAAAATTGACCTTCTTAAACACTAGCTCCTCCCGAATTTTATCACGGGAAAGATCTGCAAGAGAAAGATTTAACTTATCTGACACATACCCGAGAAGGGCTCTGTGCAGCTCTTCATAGAATCCCATATAGATACCCTGCTTTAGAAGGGTCTCGGCATTTTTAAGACGGGCGCGGGCAACCTTATTGGCTCTTCTGTTTTTAACACCGGCAATATCTCTGTTTCGCTCTACCCTCTTTGAGAGAATCTTCTCAGTAAATATATACAGAGATATAATCATCAGAATGGTAAAAAAGTAAAAGAGAGAGGCAAAGAAGAATAGGTTCCCCTTTTTAAGCCGTGATGCTCCGGAGTGAATGTATCTAATATCTTCGGTAATACTCCTCACTGCCTGTCTGTTAACCCCAAGAGACAAACCCGGTTGTGAGACAGAACCGCCGCCGGCATCTCTTCCCACTTTTAAATTAAGATCATCTGAGAATAGGGTTATATATCTCTTTTTGGCAATATCGTAGAAGGTGAACTCAACCTTTGGAATGGTGTACTCACCCGGCCCCCTTGGGATAATCGGGTACTCAAACTGTTTACTCCCGGAGGCGCCTCTAGATCCTTTGCTGCTGTTATCCGAAATCTTTGTATCGTAGACCTCAAACCCTGCAGGAAAGGTAATTTTTGGAGCCTCTATAAGATTAATGTTTCCTGTGCCGCTAATATTTACAATGAGAGAGAGAGCCTCATTTGCATTGATAGAGTCTCTGGAAAGTTTCGCGCTCATTGTAAACTCACCCACACCACCCTGGAAAGATGCCGGAGCTCCCTGTGGAAGAGGATCAACCACAACTCTTACTGCTGTAGATGATACTCTTTTACGAACTGTAGAGTAGGAGTCAAAGAAGTCATCAAAGAGACTTCGCGAGGCTCCCCCGGTTGTGCGTATCTGAACCTGGCAAATCATCTCGGCTGCATCTATAGTGAGTGTGCCGCTCTGCTGTGGCAGAAGCATATATCTTCTTAACAGTGCAGAGTTATATATCTTTCCGTCAATACTCTCCCTAACAAACTCTATGTTTTGCGGAGTATCTATCTCCTGGCTCCAGAAGCCGTTGAAAGAGGGAAAACGAACATCTTCAAACCCTGCGATTGGCACCTTTGTGTAGAGTTTCACAGTTGCAATGAGGTGCTCACCCTTTACAACCCTCCCTTTGCTTAGTGATATCTTTAAAAATAGATCGTCACTGCTTACTGTTGTGCCTGTTTGGGCAGATTCACTGCTCTTAGCCGAACCATCACCCTTAACCACCTCTATAGTTACGGGTGAAGATGAGTAACTCTTACCATCTACCACAACTGTGGCAGAGGGAATAGTAAACTTACCCTCAGAACGAGGAGCAAGCACATAGGTATAGCTAATCTGAATACTCTCGCTCCGTTTGCCGTTAATGATTTGAGTACTGCTCATACGCGACTGGGAAGGGCCCGCAAGCAGGTCAAAGTCTGTAATGGAAGGGAGGTTAAAGGAAGATGGTTCTGCATTAACGCTAAATATCACCTGAAAACTCTCCCCCGACTCCACCACTCTGGGAGCGTCAACTTTAAGAGAGGTCTGCGCAGAGAGAGAGACCCCTGCAATAAAAGAGCCCAATATCAAAAAGAGCCTGCGCGTCACTCCCGAATTTTTGATTTTATCTAAATAGTTTATCATATATATGATTATTGCCAGTTCTACCAGTTCTTCTCTTTTTGCCTGCTTTCCATAACCTTTGCCTTCTCCTTATCTACCTTCTCCTGAGTCTCTTTCTCTTTATTCTGTATTGCCTGAAGCATCTGCTGGGCAGCCTGAGGTGTTATTTTGGGAGGGGGCTGGTTCTGCTCATTCTCTTTGTTTGGATCCTGTTTATCTTTATTAGGATCCTGTTTGTCATCTTTTGGATCCTCTTTTTTGTCCTTATTATCTTTGTCGTCTTTGTTTTGATCTTTGTTCTTGTTCTTATCCTGCTCATCTTTAAGCATCTTCTGGGCGTATGCCAGGTTCGCCTTTGTCTCTATATCATTTGGGTTATCTCTCAGAGAGCTCTTATAGTGCTCTACCGCTTCGCTGTATTTTTTCTGATCCAGCGAGTAGTTACCCAAATTGTGAAACACCTTGGACTTTGCACCATCTATAACCATAGAGTCTTTAAGAGGAGCAACAACCTTCTCTGCCTCCTGTGCATTACCCCTTTTATATAGTGCATTACCCAAATTATACCTTGCAAAAACAGACTCCGGGCTCTGCTCCAGTGCCCGTCTGTACTCCAGTTCTGCCCTCTCAATATCTCCCTTTTCGTAGGCCTTGTTCCCGGAACGCACCTCCCCCTTCTCCTTTTGTGCACTGCACACAGAGAAGACAAAGGTAAAAAGCATTATTAAAACTATCCTCATATTAACATCCTCCTTCATAAAATCTACCTAAAGAAGTTACGGCCTCTTCTATCTGTTATTAAAAACTCCAGAATAAAGAAGAAGAGTGCAATTCCAAAAAAATACATATACTGTTCGTTGAAATCTTCAAAGACAACAGATTTAAACTCCTGTTTGTCCAGGCTCCTAATTTGTGTCACTATCGCCTCCAGACCAAAATCACTGTTGCCGGCCCTCACATATTTTCCACCCCCCGCTTCGGCAACTTTCATAAGAGTCGGCTCGTCGAGGCGGGTTACAACAATATTGCCATCCTTATCTTTGAGAAGCTCTCCGCTCTCCAACGGGATGGGCTTTCCTGTCTCAGAACCGATACCGAGAGTATATACAAAAACTCCCAACTCTTTTGCAGTCTTTGCTGCCTCTACAGGGTCATCTTCGTGATCTTCCCCGTCTGTGAGTAGAATTACAGCACGGCTGCTATTTGCACTCTCAGAGCTGAAGCTCTTGATTGCAAGATTTATGGCATCTGAGAGTGAGGTCCCCTGTACCGGAACAGAGCCGGTGTTGATACTGTTGAGGAACATCTTGGCAGAGACATAGTCTGTGGTAATGGGGAGCTGGACAAATGCCTGGCCTGCAAAGACAATAAGACCGACTCTATCCTCCTTGAGATTATCTGTAAGGCGGCTGATTGCCAGTTTTGCCCTCTCCAGACGGTTAGGTGAGTAATCCTGAGCAAGCATAGAGTTTGAGACATCCAAAGCGATCATAATCTCAATTCCTTTCCCCTCTACCTCCTTTAACCTTGCACCAAGCTGCGGGCGAGATATTCCGATGGCAAAAAAGAAGAGCGCAATGCTCAGGATAATGAGCTTTATCCACCCTCTTGCCCTGGATGCCCCCTGCATAAGCGGTTCCAGTATTGATAAATCACCGATTTTCTCAATTTTTTTGCGTCTCAACCTTCTGTTAATACCGTGAAATATAAAGAGAAACGGTATTATCAAGATTAGAAGCAAATATTCTGATTGTGCAAACTGAATCATATTAATGAAATATCTTTAAGGTAATCTCTTTAAAACAAAGACTCTCAACAAAAGCTCCAGAAGAAGTGCCGCAAGCGCAATGAGTGCATACTTCATAAAGAGCTCTTTATATATTGGGAATGAGTCCACAACTGTCCGGCTGGTCTCCATCTTATTAATCTCGCTGTAAATCTCAAGCATCTTGGTGTTGTCGGTTGCGCGGAAGTACTTTCCGCCGGTCTCCTGAGCAATCTGCTTAAGCAGAGGTTCATCTATCTCTACCTTAACCTGCTGTATCTCTACACCAAATGGTGTCATAACAGGGTATGGCGCAACACCCATCGCTCCAACACCTATGGTATAAACCCTCACACCATAAGTCTTGGCAATCTCGGTTGCCATAAGCGGTGCAATCTCACCTCTGTTGTTTACCCCATCTGTGAGCAGAATAATTACCCTGCTCTTTGCCTGCGAATCTTTGAGCCTGGCAATACCTGTTGCCAAACCATTTCCAATTGCAGTTCCATCCTCAATAAGCCCTGTCTCCACCTCTTTCATCAAATTGATGAGGGTAGCCCTGTCGGTAGTGAGCGGGCACTGGGTAAAGCTCTCTCCGGCAAACACCACCACACCCATTCTGTCACGAGGGCGCTGGGCAATAAACTCAATAGCAATATCCTTTGCAGCACTTATCCTGTCCGGCTTAAAATCTCTCGCCAGCATACTGGTAGAGACATCAAGAGCAAAGATTATATCAATCCCCTCTGTATCTATTCTCTCAAAATCCTGGGAAGAGCGAGGCCTGGCCAGAGCCACAATAATGGAAGCCAGCGCAATAAACCTTAAAATATAGGGCAGATGTCTCGCTATCTTTTTAAACCTTCCACCGGCTCCACCCCAGGGAGAGAGTGACGACACCAAAAGCGAGGGCGACTGACCCCGGATCTCTCTCCATATATAGAGCGCAACTATTGGGATAAGAAGCAGCTCTAAAAAAAGTAGTTTTGGGTATTCAAAAAACATAACTATTTGCCTCCTTCATTTATATTTTTCGCTTTAGGAGCATCTCTCTCCTCTATCTGTTCAAGAAATGTGGCGTTCACAAACCTCACTGCAGCAGGGATGGAGCTTTCGCACTCCTGGTGTGGTGCTGTGTATTTGGCAAACTTTACAAGATCGGAGAGGTTTAAAAGATTTGACAGTTCACTGTAAACTTTGGGCTCCATCTTCTGTTTTGCAAGATCTTTAAGAATCTCGTTTGAGGTCTGCTCCATTGCCTGAATACCGTACCTCTTCTCAATATAACCACGCAGAGCATCGGTAAGCCGGGTATAGTACTCCTTCTGATTCTTTAGCCACATCTTTTCGCTGCGAATCTTCTCAAGCTCCCTTAAGGCAACTATATGAGCAGGATCTTCAACTATAGGTTTTCCAAAAATGCTCTTCTTATCTCTTATGTTTTTAATTGCTCTCCTTATTAGGTATCCTGCGGCAATAATCAAAAGCAACAGCCCCACCCAGGGGAGCGCCTCCTTAATGGTATAGGGGTAGTTCATCTGACCCTTAACATCAAAAGGTTTAAACGAGGTGGTATCTATCTGAATTGTGGTAAACTCAAGAGTTCCACCGTCAAATGAGAGGGTATCTGTTGTTCCGTCACTCTTTACACGATATGCAGTGAACCCGGGAAGAGAGTATGAGCCACTGTCAAACGAAGTGACCGTTATCCTGCTCTCCAGCTCTACCACCCCATCTTTATTGCTTAAAGTATCAGTTACGGGAGCTCCTATAACCTCAAGCCCTTTCATTATGGGGTTTTGTGGTGCAGGAAATATAAACCTCTCACCCTGCGAGATTTGCGTTTTGAACCGCAGAGTCGTCTGGTCGCCTATTAAAAGGGTATCTTTTATTGCGTAACTCATTTTTTAACGGGTTTTAAAAAGGGTTATAAGACCTTTTACATAGTCCTGATTTGTGCCGATAGAGACAGAGTCTATCTTGTACCTGCGA
>JAUYTH010000041.1 GCA_030695165.1 Bacteroidales bacterium | reverse complement strand
TCCGAAGTACTTTTACGATAACTACAAACAGGGTAGATCTCCTCTCCAGGATATTGAAATATCTGCAATTCTTTGTGCTCATCTTGCCTGGGGAAGAAGAGAGATGATTGTTAGGGATTGTGGCAGATTGATGGATGAGATGAGATGGTCTCCTTTTGAATATGTAATGAGCGGCAAATACCGCAACGACAATATTAGTCTTCACAGGACAATCAAATGGAGTGAGATAGCAAAAATTTGCACGAATCTCAGGGGGTTCTACCTGAACAATGAGTCACTTGAGATACTCTCTCCGCAAAAAATACGAGAGGAGATATTTGGCAGGAGTGCAGATCCAAAAGCTGCCAATAAAAAGATTCATATGTTTCGGAGATGGATGGTAAGAGATGACTCCAAGGTAGATTTGGGCGTCTGGAAGAGAATAACTCCTGCAGAACTTATAATTCCTCTTGATGTACACGTTCACCGAAACGCCCTGTCGCTTGGAATTACTTCTCGTAAAAGTGCAGATATTGTTACTGCACAAGAGATCACAGATTATCTTAAAATCATTTTCCCCAATGACCCCTGCAGAGGTGACTTTGCTCTATTTGCCTACTCAGCATCCAAAACTAAAAAAATATAGTAACTTTACAAAGAAGTGAAAAATTCTGATGGCTAATCTATTTATAATATCCGGGTGTAACGGAGCTGGTAAGACAACTGCCTCATATACAATTCTTCCGGAGATGCTCTCGTGCAAAGAATTTGTTAATGCAGACGAAATAGCCAGAGGACTCTCCCCCTTTAAACCTGAGAGCGTCTCTATACAGGCCGGTAAGATTATGCTGGAGAGAATTCAGAACCTTATATCTAACGGCACAGATTTTGCACTTGAAACTACGCTTGCGACAAGGACTCACGCCAATGTAATTAAATATGCACAGGCAAGCGGATATAAAGTGACATTGGTATTTTTCTGGTTAAATCTTCCAAGCCTTGCAGTAGAGAGAGTTAAGATGAGAGTAGCATCAGGTGGTCATAATATTGAAGAAAAAACTATCCGAAGACGATACGATATTGGAATAAAAAACCTATTTTCGCTTTATATTCCACTATGTGAATACTGGATGATAATAAATAACTCCTCGATCCCTCAAGAACTTATAGCTGAGGGAGGTAGCACAATGGAACTTAAAATTTATAACAAACCTACCTACAACAAAATTGCTAATTATGAGCGAAATAGAGACTAGAGAGCTACGAGAAAACATTCTCAATGGTTTGAATATCGCCCTACATCGCCTTATTCAGGAAAAAAAGAAAAGTAATTCGGAACTGGCCATCTCAAACAGAGGAAAGGTGGTAAAGATACGAGCCACAGAATTATAATTTTCTTTATTAGTTATGTTTACAAAAAGAACTTTAACACTACTGCTAATAATTTTTAGCAGTAGTTTTTTATTTTCACAGATTAGAATCTCCACAGATTTTGATTCGGGAAGTATAGGGAGTTATAGGTTAGTGGATTCTGCCTGGGTAAAAAGGGGTGCCAATGACTCCATTCTTACCCTCACCTACGAAATCGAATCAAGATTTGATCCACTTAACCCTATAGATACAGCATTAAGACCAAGTGCCAGATGGTATCACTTTAAAATGGAGGGTGTTAAAGATAAACAACTCTATCTGACAATTAAAAACTCTGAGGTAATACGCCCATTCTACTCTTACGATGGTATCAACTATACAAGATTCGAAACAGGGGAAAATGTCTACAAAGGATTCATAAATAAAATATTTACTCGTGACACAGTTTATATCTCTCACTTTGTACCCTATCCTTACTCAAGAAACCGGCACAAGGTCGATCAATGGAGGGTTATGCCCAATGTAAAACACGAGATCATAGGTACAAGCTATTTGGGTCTTCCTATTGAGATGTTAACCATTACAGACGAGAGTGCTAACGAGAGAGAGAAAAAGAGGGTTTGGATACACTCACGCTCCCACCCTAGCGAATCCCCTGCCAGCTGGCATATGGAGGCTATGGTAGATATTATCACATCCGATACCCCTTTCGGTAAAGAGTTGAGGAAAAATACTATCTTCTATATTGTTCCATTTATAAACCCGGATGGGGTTATGGGAGGATTCTCCAGATCTTCATCTACAGGGGTTAATATTGAGATAAACTGGGACAGGCCAGATTCACTGACGATGCCGGAGATAAAAATTCTGAAAAAGACATTGGAGAGAGTGACCTCTAATGCACCGATGGACCTAATGCTTAATATGCACTCTCAGATATCCAGCTCAGTTACATACTGGATTCACACTGCTGAGTCTACAACAGAGAGGTTTCTTAAAGAGCAGTTGTTGCTCTCCAGCCTGACAATTAACTATTCGCCATACTACAGACCTGTAGATCAAAGCTTCTCTGCAGTAGCTCCAAGATACTTTGAAGGATGGATCTGGGATAGATTCAGGGAGAGAAGTGTTGCTATTACATTTGAAACACCATATACTTTCTATAACCAAGATAGAAGTGGAACTTGGGTATCAATAGATAACCTTCGTGAACTGGCATATTCATCACTCTATGCAATAAGTGATATGATGAATCTGGGAAGAGAAGATAGAATTCTGCTTGATAACGAAACCGCGAAAGGCTCCCGTAACTGGGAAGTTTCTGCAGACACTAAAAACATCTTCTTTGGAGATACTTTTTTTATCTCCCAAAAAGAGGGTGCAAAGCTAAGAGTTGTATCTCCTACACTTCAGAAAGGTAACTATGAGCTCTTTCGGTGGGTTGTTGGGCCTGCAGATGAAAATTATCCTGAGGATACTAATATATGGGTTAAGGTAGATGATGTTACTTTGAGAAACAGCGGAAAGGTTAGATATAGATATAAATCGTCCATAAAGGGAGAAAAGATTGACTCATTTCTGCTATTAAAGAGGAGTAGTCAATAAAATATTGAGTTTTTTAATACCTTTGCACCATAATGCGGCAGTAGCTCAGTCGGTAGAGCATCAGCTTCCCAAGCTGAGGGTCGTGAGTTCGAATCTCATTTGCCGCTCGATATTTGCAACAAAGTTTATTGCACTTTAAAGAAGGTAGCACTTTTTTAAAGTGCTTTTTATTTATCTATATAGTTATATAGTTATCAAGTTTATTTTCTAAATTTGGACAATATTATAAAATGAACGAACTACTTCAAAGCTATATATCTTCATATCAAGTGAAGCTTTATATAAAAAATATGGTTTGTATCCGCTGTAAAATGGTGGTCAAGGCAGAACTTGAAAAGCTCGGCATAGAATATATATTAATTGAACTGGGACAGGTTGAAACAGCCTCTGCACTTACTTCAAAACAGATGACACAACTGGATATCGCACTTAAAAAATCCGGGCTGGAACTTATGGACGATAAGAAGAGCGTTCTGATAGAAAAGATTAAGTGTATTATTATAGAGACAGTCCACTACTCCCAGGAAAAAATAAAGGTAAACCTATCCGACTACATCAGTGACAAACTTAATTACGACTATACATATCTGGCTAGTTTGTTTTCGGAGGTGACAGGTATTACTATTGAAAAATTTTATATCAATCACAAAATTGAAAAAGTAAAGGAGTTGCTGGTTTACAACGAACTCAATCTTACAGAGATAGCTTTTAATTTAGGCTATAGCAGTGTTGCTCATCTATCAAATCAATTCAAGAAATACACTGGATTATCTCCATCTCACTTCAAGAAACTTAAGAATAAAAGACGAATGATGCTAGAAAATCTGTGAATGATGTAACATTCCTGGATAATAGTGTAACGTTTATTTATTAAAAGAGTGCCAAATTTACATCAGAACGGTTATTATATTTATAATCGGTAACTCGTTGGAGTTAATGTCATCTTAGGAGGGATGGAAACGATGGGAAATTTACTTTATATTTTAGCGCTGATTTTAATTATTGCCTGGCTGGTAGGGCTAGTGGGGTTTAATCTTGGAGGTATTATTCATATACTTCTTGTTTTTGCAGTTGTTGCAATTCTTTTAAGAGTAATTCAGGGAAGGAGATACAGGTAGGTCCACCTAAATACTTTTATTATGAAACTATACATTAAAAATATGGTATGCATTAGGTGCATTATGGCTGTGAGAGCCGAGCTCGAAAAACTCAGAGTAAACAACATACAGGTTGAACTGGGAAAAGCGGAGTGCAAAGAGAATCTGACACATTCACAACTTGAAATGTTAAATATGGGGTTAATTCAATGCGGACTTGAGTTAATTGAAGACAAGAGATTGAAAATTATAAAAGATGTAAAATCTGCAATTAATGAACTTATTCACTCCTCTGAAGATAACCAAAAGATAAATTTGTCGGAATACATCAGCAAAAAGATGAATTGCAACTACCCGAATGTCTCTAAGCTATTTTCAAAATCAGAGGGGATAAGTATTGAAAAATACTATATAAGAGAGAGAGTTGAGGTAGTTAAAGAGTTGCACATTCACATTGGTCTTACACTTACAGAGATATCATACAGATTGAAATATAGTAGTGTCTCTCATCTGTCAAACCAATTTAAGGTTGTAACCGGATTGAATGCATCCAGTTTTAAAGATATCTCTACAAATAGAAAACTTATACCATCAAAAGTTTAAACAATTTAAAACCCTCATCCAGAATCAAAAGATGGTATGAGATATATTTATACAAATTTACATTTTTAAAAAAGAGTATTATGGATTTAGGAAAAATTCTTTTGGGAACGCTGGCGGGATTGGCCGTTGGTGCAATGCTGGGGGTTCTTTTTGCTCCGGATAAGGGCACTGAGACCCGTAAAAAAATCTCCAAAAAAGGGGAAGATTATGCTGAGGGGTTAAAAAACAAATTTAACGAATTTGTTGACCATGTCTCTGAAAAGGTTCAGGATATCAATGAAGCTGCACAAGAGGAGATGGAGGATGTGACCGGAAAAGTTAAAGAGAAATTCAAAGCTAAAGCATAGAAAAAAGAGCTATGGAAGAGCATAGAGAAAATAGTTTGGATACACTTCTGATAAGAACGGAAGATTATCTAAAAACCAGCTTTGAACTTTTCAAGTTAAATACTCTGAAAGAGATATTGAAAGTGGTTTCTGCGGTAATAACAAGAGCAACTGTTATACTTTTTTTCTTTATGTTTTTCCTAATAGCCTCTATTGCTGTAGCTATTCTAATTGGAGATACTCTCGGTGAGCTGTGGTATGGATTTATAATTGTTGCTGCATTTTATGGTATCATAGCAACTATAATCTCTCTCTTTTTAAGTAATTGGTTTAAAAATGTTGTGAGTAATTTCATAATCAAACAGATCCAGAAATAAATACAATGAAAAACATAAATTCTAAAAGTGATCTGGATAGAACCATTTATGCCCTGACACAATTACAAAGTGCTCAGGGGGTATTACTTAAAGCTCAATTTGAGAGGAGTTTAGAGAGCCTTAAGCCGGTGAATATTATTAAAACTACATTTAATGATATGGCTAACTCACCGGACTTACTAAAGAGTATCCTAAGCACTTCATTGGGATTTGTATCCGGATTTGTTAGCAAAAAAATATTTGTAGGTAATTCAAATAACCTTTTTCGAAAATTTTTAGGACATATAATTCAGGTTGGAGTAACAACTGTAATATCTACCAACCCGGATGCGGTAAAAACATTAGGTAATAAGTTTATTGGAACAATTTTCCAGAGCAGATCTAAATTAGAATAGCTAGTATGGAAGATAGGCACATTATCCCCTTTTATGTGAGAATTTCTATTTTCATAACAGGGATCTATTTCTTTGTATATATTCTTTATATTGCCCAGGGAATAATAATTCCAATTATCTTCTCAATATTTTTTGCAATTGTTCTCAATCCAATAGTAAATCTCTTTGTCAGGTTCAAATTCAACAGAGTTATAGCAATTGCTCTTACAGTTACACTTGCAATAATTTTTATTGCCACTTTCGGCACATTCATCATTTCCCAGGCAAGCAGATTCAGTGAGTCCTGGCCTGTGTTAGTTGAAAAATTCACTGAATATCTTAATCAGTCCATCTCGTGGGCTTCCGACTATTTTAATATTAAACCTCAAAAGGTTGTTGAATGGATTGAGAGTACAAAAGATGAATTTATCCAGTTGAGCGGCTCCTCAGTAGGGAAAACACTGCTTAATGTAGGCAGCGGGCTTTTTGCCCTGCTGCTTATTCCGGTATATGTATTTATGATACTATTTTACCAACCTTTGCTCCTGGATTTTTTTCACAAACTTTTCGGAACAGGTAACCGTGGTAAGGTAAATGATATAATTACACAAACCAAAATTGTTGTACAACGTTACCTTACCGGGCTTTTTATTGAGACAATAATAGTTGCTATTCTCAATTCAACGGCCCTATTAATACTTGGAATTGAATATGCCATTCTGCTTGGAATAATAGGTTCTCTGCTTAAACTTATTCCGTATATAGGAGGGTTGGTTGCAGTAGCTATGCCAATGATGATTGCCGTTGTAACCAAGTCAACTGCCTGGTATGC
>JAUYTH010000038.1 GCA_030695165.1 Bacteroidales bacterium | reverse complement strand
CTATTAGCGCAATATCCCTTGCCTGGGTTGCTGGATTGCAGCTGACATAAACTATCTTTGCAGGAGCTGCCTCAGATATAACCTTTGCAACATCGGGGTGAATTCCGGCTCTTGGAGGATCAAGAATAATTACATCTGGGTTACCATTGATTTCAAAGAAATTACTTGTGAGCATATCTCTCATATCTCCGGCGAAAAAGCTGCAGTTCTCAATGTTATTATTAAGTGAGTTGGCTTTGGCATCTTCAATCGCCTCTTCTACATATTCAATTCCAACAACCTTAGTTGCGCTCTTTGCCAAAAAAAGGGCAATTGTTCCGGTTCCTGTGTAAAGATCATAAACTGTCTCATCTCCTTTAAGTGCTGCAAAATCTCTGACTATGCAATATAACTTGTATGCCTGATCTGAATTTGTCTGGTAGAAAGATTTGGGACCAATTCTAAAGCTCAGCTCCTCCATCTTTTCAGTTATATACTGCGATCCACTGTAAAGGAAACACTCAACATCAGAAATTGAGTCATTCTTTTTGTCGTTTATCATCCAAGTGAGAGAGGTAATTTGTGGAAATTGTTTTTTTACAGCCTCCAAAAGCCTAATTCTTAAATTCTTATCTTCGTAAGCAAAGACTATTATTATCATCGTCTCTCCTGTAGTTGTGGTTCTTATTACCAATGTTCTCATAAGACCGGTCTGCTTTCGAAGATCAAAATAAGTGTAGCCGTTATTAATGGTAAATTCTTTGATAAACAGGCGTATCTCATTAGATGGAGATGATTGAAGATAACATCTCTCTATATCCAGTACCTTATCAAACATACCGGCAATATGAAAACCAAGGCCGGCTTTGTCATTGTCTGTGAGGTTATCTGCCTCCAAAGCACTTTCAACCCATCTTTTGGCAGAAAAGGTGAATTCCAGCTTGTTTCTGTATTCGGTGACCTTCTCAGATCCCAATATTGGGGTGATATCCGGAAGTTTAAGGTGGCCGATTCTAGTCAATTGATCTATTACCTGCTGCTGCTTGTTTTGAAGTTGGACAGAGTAGGGGAGTGCTTGCCACTTACACCCTCCACATAGCCCGTAGTGACTGCAAAATGGGTCAATTCTGGAAGGGGAGGGCTTTACCATTCTGGTAACATATCCCTCCATATAATCCTTTCTTTTATTTTTCACCTGAACATCAACAATATCTCCCGGTACTGCAAAGGGTATAAAAATAACCTTGCCGTTTATATGTGCAAGAGATTTGCCTTCTGCAGCAATTGCCTCTATTTCAATGTTCTCTAATAGTTCTTTATCTCTTCTTCCCATCTTGTATGTTATTGGAGTGCGAAATTAACTTTTTTTATACTTAAACGTTAATATTATGTTTAAAAATAGTAAATTCGCACTATAGGCGTAATATTTATTTAATAAATTACATCGCAATGAAAAGGTATTTTACAATATTTTCTTTGATGCTTTTGGCACTTGTCTCTTCTGCTCAGGATTTCATCTCAATAACGGGAAGGGTTCAGGACGCCGCAACAAAAAAATCACTAAATTTTGCATCTATACAGCTGTTATCTACCAATATCAGCAATGTTACTAACTCGGACGGAGTATTCATACTTAAGATCCCTTCAGTATCTAATGCAGATTCTGTAATTATTTCATATCTTGGATACAAATCGCAGAAATTCGGGCTAAATGATTTCAAGCAAGGTGAGCTTACAATTCGTCTTGAGCAGTCGGATATTGCTCTTAATCCAATCACTATCAGGCCTCAGGATGCTCCATCAATGGTAAAGATGGCTCTGGCCAGAATTGAGAAGAACTACAGTCAAAAACCTGTGCAGATGACTGCATTCTACAGGGAGATGATAAAAAAAGGTAGTAATTATGTCTCTATAAATGAGGCTGTTTTAGATATCAATAAGGCATCCTATCTTGGCTACAGGCTAGATCAGATAGGCATTTATAAAGCCAGAGGGAGCTACGATATAACCAGAGTGGACACTCTTATTGTCAAGTTTCAGGGAGGAGCCAACTCTGCACTAAACCTTGATATTGTTAAAGATCCTTTTTTAGGAGCAGATGTTCTGTTGTTGGAACAGATTTACACATTCCGGTTTACTGAGCCCACCACAATTGATAACAGGTTTTTTTATGTTATTGAATTTGATGAGAGAGTAAAGCTGGACGAGATATATTTTCGCGGGAAACTCTATATTGACTCCGAATCTATGGCAATAGGCAGAGTTGAGTTTGCAATGAATGTTGAGGGTCGCGAGTATGCCAACTCATATTTTGTAAGAAAAAAACCTGCCTCGCTAAAAATGGATGTCCTTACTGCAAATTATGTGGTAAACTATAAACCAATTTCAGGATTATGGTATTTCGATTACTCCAGGACAGAGGTAAAATTTAATGCCAAGTGGGATCGCAAATGGTTTAAAAATATCTATACAATACAATCGGAAATTGCTGTTACCGATATTTCCGACAAAGAGAGAAAGATTGAAGATCAAAGCCGGGTTCGCCCCAAAGATATTATGTCGGCTAAGGTTAGTGATTACACGGATGACAACTTCTGGGAGGAGTATAACATAATAGAGCCTGACGAATCTATTGAAAATGTTATTGCTAGAATTATAAGACAACTCAGAAGACGAGAATAATAATACAATTTATATTATGTTAAATAGAAATGTTGAACTCTCCTGAATCAATACCACTGCCCGAGAGAATGCGTCCCAAGAGCCTTGAGGATTTTGTCGGGCAGGAACACTTGATTGGTGAGGGCTCCGTTCTTCGGAAGATGATAGAATCAGGCGCTCTCACCTCTTTTATTCTATGGGGGCCTCCGGGTG
>JAUYTH010000034.1 GCA_030695165.1 Bacteroidales bacterium | reverse complement strand
CACCCTCAACTGCAGCGTTTATCTCCTTTGTAAGAATTATGGTGTTCCTCTCGAAGTGGGGATGTCCGGGATAGATTTCATCAAAATTAACTACTCCGGTAACACCTTCAAAGTCTACCTGAATCATTATTTTAAGACCTTTCTTCAAAGGTTGGTCGCTGTTTTGCGACAAGTTACAAGAGGAGATAAGTACTCCTGCAACAAGAATCCATAAGAACCCCTTCATAACACAAGAGATTTAAATTAATAATTGGCTACATTTTCATACCGCCGCAAACTGATATTACCTGACCTGTCACATAGGAAGAGAGCTCACTTGCAAGGAAGAGACAAACATTTGCCACATCCTCTGCAGAACCTCCTCTTCGTAGAGGAATCTGCTCGGCCCAAAGTTTTTTCACCTCATCCGGTAGTTTATCGGTCATATCTGTGAGGATAAATCCCGGAGCTACGGCATTTGAGCGAACTCCTCTGGAGCCAAGTTCCTGTGCAATCGATTTTGTCAGGCCAATCATACCGGCTTTTGAAGCCGAGTAGTTTGCCTGCCCGGCATTGCCACCTACCCCAACCACAGAGCTCATATTTATGATAGAACCGGCTTTCTGCCTCATCATTACAGGTGTAACAGCGTGTATATAGTTAAATGCGCTCTTAAGATTGATGTTTATAACCATATCCCACTGCTGCTCGGACATTCGCATCATAAGACCATCTTTGGTAATACCTGCATTGTTTACCAGAATATCCAGCTTGCCTAACTCTTTTACAACATCCTCAACAACTTTGTGAGCCTCTTCAAATGAGGCAGCGTTGGAGGCAATTGCAATAACCTTAACTCCGTAACTCTCAAGCTCCTTTTTTGTGGCCTCTGTATTATCGTCAATCACAAGGTCGGTAAAGGCAATATTTGCACCCTGTGATGCATATTTAACTGCAATCGCTTTTCCTATACCTCTGGCGGCTCCGGTAATAAGGGCCACCTTTCCTTCAAGTAATTTCATAGTTTAATGTCTTTTTAATTTAAAATCAAACAAAAGTTGCTGTCAGATCGTACTCATCTGCACTATCTATTCGCACATCAACAAATGTACCAATAATTTCGTTAGGATTGAAAACGTTTAAAAAAGCATCAGATCCAATAAGAATCTCTCCGTCAACCTCGGGGCTCTCACTCATACTTCTTGCTGTAAAGACGCCATCGCTGTATGAGTCAATTAAAACTCTCTCTTTCTTGCCTTTACGTGATAGGTTAAAATCCAGGGAGAGCTGTGACTGCACCTCCATTAATCTCTGGTATCTCTCCTGTTTAACTCTCTCAGAAATTGAATCTTTAAGATTTTGAGCACCCCAAGTTCCCTCCTCCTGAGAGTATGTAAATGCGCCAAGTCTCTCAAATTTTGCTTCAGAGACAAAATTGATAAGCTCTTCAAATGCACCTTTACTCTCTCCGGGATGTCCAACAATCATTGTTGTTCTTAGTACAATTCCCGGCACTCTCTCCCGAAGATTTCGAACCAGAGCTCGGATACTCTCTCCGTCGACAGATCGTCTCATATT
>JAUYTH010000030.1 GCA_030695165.1 Bacteroidales bacterium | reverse complement strand
TGGTTGGATAGAGGCTTTTTTCACTCAGAACCGAATGATAAAGAGCCATACACAATAGTTATTCCACCTCCGAACGTAACCGGGGTACTCCATATGGGGCATATGCTCAACAACACCATACAGGATGTATTGGTGAGGAGAGCCAGAATGTCGGGAAAAAATGCCTGCTGGGTTCCAGGTACCGACCACGCTTCAATAGCTACAGAAGCTAAGGTTGTTGCCAAGCTTAAAGCAGATGGTATTGAGAAAAGCGATATTTCAAGGGAGGAGTTCCTCTCTCACGCCTGGGAGTGGAAAGAGAAGCACGGAGGTATAATACTGGAGCAGCTTAAAAAGCTTGGAGCATCCTGCGACTGGGAGAGAACCAGGTTCACAATGGATCCGCAAATGAGCAAAGCCGTAATAAATACATTTGTACATTACTATAAAAAGGGTTTGATATACAGAGGTGTACGAATGGTAAACTGGGATCCACAGGGGCAGACAGCAGTAAGTGACGAAGAGGTTATACACAAGGATACACCTTCTAAACTCTACTATATAAGATACTATATATCAGAAAACGGTATTGCTTCAGATAAATTTGTAGAGATTGCAACAACCCGTCCGGAGACTATTATGGCAGATACAGCAGTTTGTGTCCATCCGTTGGATGAACGATTCAACTGGCTAAGGGGTAAAAAGGTTTTAATTCCTCTTATAAATAAAGAGATTCCTGTTATTGAGGATGATTATGTATCAATGGATTTTGGAACAGGCTGCCTCAAAATAACACCAGCCCACGATATAAACGATTATGAGATTGGGATTAGACACAACCTCCCTGTTGTTGATATCCTGGATAATTTTGCACGCCTTAATGAAAAGGCAACCATACTTGTAGGTGAAGATAGGTTTGTTGCAAGAAAAAAGATAGTTAAGATGCTTTCAGAATCCGGCAACCTGGTTAAAGAGGAGCCATATAACTCTCAGATAGGATACTCCGAGAGGACAAATGCAGTAATTGAGCCCAGACTCTCTATGCAGTGGTTTTTGAAGATGGACGAGGCTGCTAAACCTGCTCTTGCATATGTGATGGAGGATAAGATAAAGCTTATCCCGGATAAATACAGAAATACATACAGGCACTGGATGGAGAATGTCAAAGATTGGTGCATCTCCAGACAGTTATGGTGGGGTCAGCAAATTCCCGCCTGGTATCTTCCGGACGGAAAATATGTAGTTGCATCAAATTCGGATGATGCACTTAAAGAGGCTGTTAAAATTGATCCATCTATTACAAAAGAGCAACTCAGGCAGGATTCAGATGTGCTTGACACCTGGTTCTCTTCCTGGCTCTGGCCAATATCTGTGTTTGATACTGAGAAACCGGGTTTCCCCGACAAAGAACCCAACAGAGAGCTCTCCTACTACTATCCAACCAACGATTTAGTTACTGCACCCGAAATTCTATTCTTTTGGGTTGCAAGAATGGTTATGGCCGGTCACGAATTTTGTGGTGATATTCCGTTTAAGAATGTCTATTTAACAGGCACCGTAAGAGATAAGCAGGGAAGAAAGATGTCAAAATCTCTGGGTAACTCTCCGGACCCTATAAGGTTGATGGAGGAGTTTGGTGCAGATGGAGTTCGGCTGGGTATGCTTCTGTGCAGCAGTGCGGGTAATGATATACTATTTGATGAGAGTCAGGTAGAACAGGGCAGGAACTTCTCCAATAAAGTGTGGAATGCATACAGGCTGGTAAAGGGCTGGAGCGTTGATACTGAAGCTACTCAACCCCAACAGTCGGCTATTGCCGTTAAATGGTTTGAAAACCACCTCTCTCAATCTATCGAGGTTATCAACGACCATTTTGACAAATTCCGTCTTTCCGATGCACTGATGCTACTCTATAAACTCTTTTGGGATGATTTTTGCGCCTGGTATCTGGAGATTATCAAACCTGCATTCGGAAAAGGTGTTGATAGTGTCACCCACAACCGGACAATTAACTTCTTTGATCAACTTACAAGACTATTACACCCTTTTATCCCGTTTATCACAGAGGAGTTATGGCAAGGGTTAAATAAAAGAGAGGATAACGATAGCATAATGGTAGCGCAAATGCCAGCAGCTCAGCTATACAGCAGTGACTTTATCTCGCATTTCAATTTGGCAAAATCTGCTATAGTTAACATAAGAAGTATCCGTCAGGCTAAAGTGATCTCTCCTAAGGAGCCTCTTACCCTCTATGTAAAGGGGAGTCTTCACGAGGATATGCACTCAATAGTATGTAAAATGGCAAATATTACCTCTGTTATGGATATGACAAAGAAGGGTGAGGCCATCACAGGATCATCTTTTATGGTTGAAACAACAGAATTTTTCGTTCCTTTGGAGGGAATGGTTAATGTTCAGGAGGAGATAATCAAGATAGATGCAGAGCTTAAACATCTGGAAGGTTTTCTTAAATCTGTCAATGCCAAACTCTCAAATGAGAAATTTATGGCAAGTGCTCCTGAGCAGGTCGTTGAGATTGAGTTGAAAAAGAGATCCGATGCGGGTATAAAAATAGAGAAACTTAAACAATTGAAAGAGGAGCTAAGCAGATAGATGTACAAGTCAGAAACAATACTGGAGGTCAGGTACTACGAGACAGATCTTATGGGTATAGTACACCACTCAAACTATATTCGTTATTTTGAGTGGGGCAGACATATTGCGCTAGTAGAGTTAGGTTTGCCTACTCAGGAGATTGAAAAGAGGGGTGTTATGATGCCGGTAGTTAATGTCACCTGTAATTATAAAACACCTGCAAGACAGGGCGATAAACTGAGGATTATTACATCGGTAAGAGAGATGCCAAAGGCAAGATTTTTTATAGAGACAGAGATCTATAATGAACTCGGCGAAATAGTTTGTACAGGAACAGTAACCCTTGGATTCATAAATTCAATAACAAGAAAACCTACAAGGGTGCCTCAATATATTGCAGAGTTATTTGAGCCATATTTTAAGAATTAACAATTTAAAAAGATAATAAAAATGAACCACTTTTTACTTTTTGGAACAATTGGAGCACCGGAGATTATAATTATAGCATTAATCGTCCTGCTTCTTTTTGGCGGAAAGAAAATTCCGGAACTAATGAAAGGTATTGGTAGAGGCGTTAAAAGCTATAAATACGGGATGAAATGCGTAGAGGAAGATATTA
>JAUYTH010000026.1 GCA_030695165.1 Bacteroidales bacterium | reverse complement strand
TACCCTCTTGTTAGATAGTTTTCTATCCAACTGAAGCTCCATATTGCCTGTACCCTTGAACTCCTCAAAGATTACTTCATCCATCTTTGAACCGGTATCTGTAAGTGCTGTAGCTAAAATAGTTAAAGAACCTCCGTTCTCGATATTTCTGGCAGCTCCGAAAAAGCGTTTAGGCTTGTGTAAGGCATTAGCGTCCACACCTCCACTCAACACTTTACCTGATGCTGGCTGAACAGTGTTAAATGCTCTGGCAAGACGTGTTATTGAATCCAAAAGGATTACAACATCGTGTCCACACTCAACCAATCTTTTGGCCTTTTCAAGAACAATATTAGCAACTTTTACGTGTCTCTCTGCAGGTTCATCAAAGGTGGAGGCTATTACCTCTCCCTTTACACTTCTGGACATATCGGTAACCTCTTCCGGACGTTCATCTATCAATAGAACAATCATATAGACCTCCGGATGGTTATCTGCTATTGCATTTGCAATATCTTTCAGTAAAACCGTTTTACCGGTTTTTGGCTGAGCTACAATAAGACCCCTCTGACCCTTGCCAATCGGTGCAAAAAGATCTACAACTCTTGTAGATAGATTATTATGACCGTTAGATGTAATATTGAACTTCTCTGTAGGGAAAAGAGGTGTTAAGAAATCAAACGGTACTCTGTCACGTATAAACTCGGGACTTCTTCCATTTATTTGCTTTACCTTTACCAACGGGAAATATTTATCTCCCTCTTTTGGAGGTTTGATTTCACCTATAAGAGTATCTCCGGTTTTTAAACCATATAGCTTTATCTGAGACTGAGAAACATAAATATCATCGGGAGAGTTAAGGTAGTTATAGTCCGACGACCTTAAAAAACCATACCCATCGGGCATTATTTCCAAACAACCGGTAGCATCTACAACGCCTTCAAATTCAAATTTTTGTTTTTGAACCAACTCTTTAGTGTTATGGTTGATTGAAGGTATCTCCTGATTAATGCGATTAAAAGGCTCTTTAACCGGTGCACCTTTAGAATCCTCTCTCTTTTGATTATCTCTTGGTTCACGCAAAGCTGGCTTCTGGCCCTGGTTCCTGAGCTCTTCAACAACTGCTGTTACTGCAGCAACCCTCTGCTCATTTGTGATTGTCTCAGGGGTTGTTTCGGTAAATGTGTCGGAGAATGACTCCTTGATTGACTCTTTCTCTATCATCTCTGAAGCGAGAGCGGATGCTTTCTCTTTAGATGCGTTGCTTTTGCGACCCCTACGCGAGCGCAGCTTCTCACTATTTTGAGGCTGAATCTCATTAACTGTATTTACAACTACAGAATCTGCAACCGGAAGGATATTTGGTTCATCTTTTGGAGTTTGTATAGGAAGAGTCTGTTGAACCGGCAACGGTTTCTGCCCGGCAGGTAATACTCTCTGTTGCTCGACAGGCAATACTCTTTGTTGCTCGACAGGTAGTGCTCTTTGCTGCTCGACAGGTAGTGCTCTTTGCTGCTGGTTGAATGGTCTGTTCTTATCGTGAACTCTCCTGGGCTGATTATTATTGCCCTGCTCTCTTTTTGCCGGTTGCACCGGTAGTGCCGGTTGTGTAGGTTGAACATCTTGAACTTTCAAATCTTTTACTGCAGGTTTTGGCTGTTCCGACTCTTTACCCCTTGGAGTATCTTTATTAATTATGTTTTTTCTGTTTTTGGGCTCTCTCCTTACAATAGGCCTTTTTTGTAAAGGCTCTGTTGAATTACTGCCAACTTTTGCTTGTTCGTCGAGGATCTCATATATTAAATCCTCTCTTGTCATTCCTTTTGCCTTGCTGATTTTTAGCCCATTAGCAATAGCAATAAGATCTTCCTGACTCTTGCTGCTTAATCCTAGTATATCGTGCATTGATTTATTTTGTGTGGATGTGATTTATCCGAATAGATATCAAAATCTTTTACAAAAGTACAACTAATAATTTGAAAAACCAAAAAAGTGGAGAAATACCCCACTTTTTGAATACTTTCCTTTTTAGTTTTATTTTGCTGCTACTACATCAATCTCTATAAGTGCCCCTTTAGGCAGAGCAACCACTGCAAATGCAACCCTGGCAGGAAAGGGCTCGTTGTAAAAAGATGCATAAACCTCATTCATAACTATAAAATCTTTCATATCAGTTAGATAAACGGTAGATTTAACAACATTATCAAAACCATAACCGGCTTCAGACAGAATATAACCTATATTTTTAAGGACCTGTTCTGCCTGCTCCTTCACTCCCCCGGGGACAAACTCTCCGGTAGTTGCATCAACCGGAAGTTGACCGGAAACATATAAGAACCCGTTAGACTCTATTGCCTGGCTGTATGGGCCTACAGCCTTTGGCGCGCTCTGTGTAGATATTACTCTTTTGCTCATAATAATTAAACCTTCAAAAAATGATATGTTAACAATCTGAATATAAATTTTATCAGGATTAGATCCTGAATCAGAATCAAAATCAGAATCCGCCTCCCCTGTCCCAGTAACTTGCGCTCTTCTTAAATTTTAACAGATCTGCCAGAGCAGAGGCCTTGGCATTAATCCTAAAACTCCAGCTCTCCCACATACCGCTTGGAACCCAGGATACAGAGATAAGGAAGCAGTGCAGGTCATAGGTTGCGCTCAGTTGTGTTGTAGTAAGTGCCATCTTCATAAGGTCAATACCTGTGTTTAAGCTGACATCAAGGTCTTTACCTAGACGTATCTGTGCAGATACTCCCAGAGTTTGCATATGGTTGTTAATCTTATTAAGTCTACCCCCTACGTTCTGGTAAGATTGGCTGTAGGAATAGTTATAATTGAGATTGACAGACCAGGGGTTGTTTGGATCCAGATAGTATACCCACCCTCCGGGGATATACTCACCT